>JAOTSL010000170.1 GCA_029864945.1 Gammaproteobacteria bacterium | reverse complement strand
TAATTGGCCGCCAAGTTTTTGTAGTACTTTTTGGGCGACAATTTTGTCGAGAATGGGCCAAAATATTAATTGCCAAGGTTTGCTACTTCTGCCTTGCTCATACTCAAATTTTTTCCAGCCTATGTCGGCGGTTAATTGAAATAGTTTTTTGGCGATGGGGGATTTGTATTCTAGTTGTTGTAATATTTTTGAGTAAACCCGTTCATAAATACGAGGAACGGAAATGAGAACAGTGGGTTTTATGGTTAACAAATCTTCAGCTAAGTTGGGCACCGAGCGTGCAAATGCGACAGTTGATCCGCACATGAGCGGTAAATAATAACCAATCGTTCTTTCAAGTGTGTGCGATAAGGGTAGGAAAGATAAAAATAAATCCTCTTTATAAACACTAACAGCAGAAACTCCACAATATGCATTAGACAAAATGTTCCAGTGGCTTAACATTACTCCCTTGGGACGGCCGGTTGTTCCCGATGTGTATACAATTGTGGCTAATGATTTTGGGTCAGATTGGTGTGGTGTTTTTTCAATTGCCTGGTTTGCAGCATCGGCAAGCCAATTTGTCCGGTTATATAGGGTGAGTATAGGGCTATCGTCTTTTATCTCATCAAGGCTGATGATAATTGGTTTGACTAAAAAATCGACCTGAGCTTCTTTAAGAATATCCCACTGTAATTGGTTTTCGATTAATATCAGTTTTACCTCGGCTTCGTTCACAATGTGAGCAATGTTGTCTGCACGATCGTTGGGGTAAAGTGGAACGCTGATGATGCCTTCTGACAGGCAGGCCTGCTCGAGAAAAATCCATTCAGGGCAGTTTCGAATCATTAAGCTGACGGCATTGCCTGCTATGAGATTGCTGGCGACAAGTGCTTTGCGCCACTGGGTAATTTTGTCTTGTGATTGCTGCCAAGTATAGTCGCACCATTTGCATTGCTGGTGATCAAAGTAGCGATACGCTATTTTCTCAGGTTCTTTTTCTGCGCGTATATTGAATAGACCTTGCAGTGTTTTCGCACTTTCTGGCTTTATAACATCCAGTGTTAAGTTATCCATATTGTTTGCTATCTCCGATGTGAGTGTTGAAAACTTATCAGCATAATTGCGTTAAATCAATGAATATGCCGGATGGTGTGAATATAATTGCATCTAATTAATATTTTGTAGATCACCGGTGGTCTACCTAAATTTGACAGTTCCTAGGATCTTTGGAAGTCTCCTCGTCTGTGGGGCGGCTAAAGTTTGGTAGATGATAAGCCAAGCAATGAAAGGGCAAAATTTAAGCCATAATATTCGGGAATGTAGATGTCACATTGTTTGGATACTAAAATTCAGAAAAAGATATTTATATCAATGACATGAAATTATATGTGATGAAAGCTCAATTTCATTGAGTAGAAATATGGGGTGAAATGAAGGGTCATAAGGAATTATATTCGTCACCAAGCGCGGAATATCTGCGAATTGACTGCTTATATTTGTTTTGAGGGATGACGACTTTTTAGTTGTTACAAATATTAGTGGTTCTAAAAATTAAGCATCCGGCTTTATCGAAGGTGTATGGCTGCCTGATTTATTGCTATCTGGAATACTAATATTGGTTGATGATAATGAACCAATGACATTATCAAGTCCCGTTCCAACATCATAAGTAAATTTAACGACACCTAATGGCGGATAAACCCACTGAGTTCCTGACAGGCGATAGTTTTTTGGGGTTGCCAACTGATCATTGGCCTGAATATCTACAGTCCATTCTATTATAAACTTATATGTTTCGAATTTTGCGTATTCGGTTTCAACGGTTTCTTTGCCGAAAGGGGTTAGAAGCACGTTTGTAGTGCTGCCATTTTTACAGTTACCATTCTCGTTATTACATACTAGTAAAGGTGAGGTGGTATTAGTTCGTTCGGTTATGTCTGATAAGGGGGAAGTGTAAAAGACCCGGCCGGTAGTTGCTGCTTCATCTTCCGTTAGCCAGTATGTATTACCGCCTTCGGTATAGGCCTCAATAATCAGGTTTCCATTTTCCATTTGAGTAAAATTAGGTGTCGCAAAAGGGAAACCTATTCCACCTTGAGTATCGATATTGCGAACCAGTGCATTGAATGTTTGATTCTCGGGAGTGACAAGATCAACACTTTGATAGGTGTGAGTTAAGATGCCGGTGTTATTAAGCGTGAGCACGGCATAACTTAATTTATCACCACCTTGATATTGGTGCAGTTCACTGTCAGTGAGAACATAAGATGGTGTTTCAGAGCTAGCACAAGCAGTAAGAAATATAGCGGCAGTTAATATAATGTAATTAGAAAAGTTCATTGAATTAGGTAATGCGCTTATCTTTTCGTTTTTGCCAGCTTTGAACAACCAGATAGCGCCACATAAGTCTAACTAGAATATTTCCTAAAAAAGCCGACACTGTGCCGCAAATTAAACATCCGAGTAAAAATGGTTGCCAGATAACTGATAACTCATTTTGTAGCCATTGAATACTGAGTGAAAACTCCACATCCGTAATTGGTGTACCTAAAACCCAGGTGCCGACCAGATAGGAAAAATAGAATATGGGTGTCATGGTAAGTGGATTTGTTATCCACACTAATGCAGAGGATACGGGCAGGTTGACCTTAGCTATGAGCGCAACGCCTGCAGCCAGTAACATTTGAAATGGTATAGGGACAAACGCACAAAATAAGCCGACGGTAAAAGCGCCACTTACTGAACGTTTGTTCAGGTGCCATAAATTGGGAGCTAAAATATGTTCGCCAAATATTTGAAGGTATTTATTTTCTTTTAGCGTCTGTTCACTGGGTATGTATTTTTTTAATAGTTTTCTTGGCATTACACTGCACTGTTTTGTTTGATGTTATTAGTATGCTCATTGGCTGTTTGTTCAAATATTGATATATTTTGTCTAATTAGGCAAAAGCGGGCAAAACATAATAAAGCATAACATTGTTTTGTCTATTCGAAACTCTCTGTTTTTCTATTGTTTCTAAGTAAGACGTAAAGGGCGCCGGTGCCACCATCTTGGGCTTGAGCAGAACTAAAGGCGAGAATATCTGGTATTTGCTGCAGCCAGTTATTAAGCATGGGCTTTAATATTGGTTGGTCGCCGCGCGAACCTTTTCCATGCACAATGATAACGCAGCGGTACTGGCTTTGCAGGCATTCAGCTAAAAATTGGTTTAATACTGTGCGGGCTTGATCCACGGTTAAGCCATGTAAATCCAGTATGGATTCGGTCGTTATTTGGCCGTTTCTGAGTTTTTTGAATAATCGTTGTTGAACGCCATTTCCCCGGTACGCTAATACTTCATCTGCAGTACATGTGTTTAATTCACCAACGAAATCAGATAATGGATAAGAATCAAACTCCTGTTCGGATTGTTTTTTCACCCGAATATTCGTTTTATTATTTGATGTTGGCGCTACTTTATCTGTTTTTTTTAAGGGCCGGGTACCGGATGTTGCTTCGCGGAAAAGCTCGCTGTCGCTCAAAATATTGTCTGATTTGTTTTTTTTCATTTCTCGTACTAGCTCGGATAATTCTTAATCTTTATGATATAGTTTCATGGATTTAATGATTGTTGTTTGAAATAAAATAAATATTCATAGTTGTTATTAGATGTACAAAATATACAGCAACCTTAAATTATGTAACTACTTATTAGTGTAATTTTTTGTTCGTATAGTAACTGCTCGGGCTGCCTTTGACTTGTTCGAGAGCAAGAACCTCGGTACCTCCTTGAAACGTGGACGCTGTAATTGGGTAAATCAAATCAAACCAAAGGTTAAAAGGTTAGTAGTTACCAAATTATATTGTATTTTCAACTTATGATTTAGATAATTATTTAGCCGTTATTATCCTCGCTAAGGAGAATCAGTACCTCGTGGATATATTAATCAGTAATGATGATGGCTATATGGCGCCGGGAATTTTGTGTCTCGCGCAGGAATTAGCCAAAATTGCTCGTAGAGTGACCACCGTTGCGCCGGACAGAAATCGCAGCGCTGCCAGCAGTTCTTTGACGCTGGAGAATCCTATTCGTGTTGCTAAAGTCTCAGAAAATATTTTTGCTGTCTATGGTACGCCCACTGATGCAGTGCACCTTGGGTTAACCGGTTTATTGGATCATGAGCCTGATATTGTTGTGTCCGGAATAAACACCTGTGCAAATCTCGGCGATGATGTGATTTATTCCGGCACTGTTGCTGCAGCAATAGAAGGGCGGTTTTTAGGTTTACCTGCTATCGCTGTTTCATTAGCTGGCTCTGAGTGTAAGCATTATCAGACTGCTGCTGTGATAACACGAAAAATTATTGAGCAGTTAATGACGCATCCGTTACCGGTAAATACGATTTTAAATGTCAATGTACCGGATTTGCCGTTAGATGAAATAAAAGGTATGCGTACCACGCGATTGGGAAATCGTCATAAGGCAGAGCCAGCGGTTAAAGATAAAGATCCGCGGGGAAAAGATATTTACTGGATCGGTCCTCCCGGTGCGGAGCAGGATGCGGGCGAAGGTACGGATTTTTATGCCGTAAGTCAGGGGTATGTGTCAATTACGCCCGTCGATGTTGATTTAACACAGCACGATGCAATAGCGACAATTCAGGCGTGGATTGATAAGAGTTACAAAGATTAAAGGTTAGAAGCTTATGGTTAGAAAACAATGAATCTAAGGTTGCAAGGCATAGGTATGACATCGCAGCGAACGCGAGAGCGTCTTGCGAAACGTTTGCAGGATAATGGCATTGAGGATGCTCAGGTACTAGATGTTATTCGAAAAACGCCGCGGCACATATTTGTCGATGAGGCATTAGCATCTCGGGCCTACGAAGATACAGCATTACCTATCGGTCACGGGCAAACCATTTCTCAGCCATATATTGTTGCTCGAATGACTGAAGCATTGCTGGCTGATGGGCCGCGTAAAAAAGTACTGGAAATTGGTACTGGATCCGGTTATCAAACGGCGGTACTTGCGCAGTTGATAGATCAGGTTTTTAGTGTTGAGCGAATCCAGGCGTTGCAAACAAAAGCGAGAGCCCGATTGCGTGAAATGCGGCTCAGTAATGTTAAGTATAAATATGATGATGGCACATTGGGATGGCCTGAACATGCGTCCTATGATGGAATAATCGTAACAGCAGCACCCAAAAGTATTCCTGATCAATTGCTTATGCAATTGGCGATCGGCGGCAGAATGTTGATACCTGCCGGCGATGATGGTGGGCAGGTATTGCGTTTAATTACCCGTGACAACAAAGGATATGAAGAGAAAATACTGGATGGCGTACAGTTTGTGCCCTTGCTCGACGGGGTCAATTAATGAAGTTATTTGGTACGTTGTATGATAAAACGCTGCAATGGGCGGGGCATCGTCATGCAGAGCGATATTTGGCTGGGTTGAGTTTCGCTGAGTCTTCATTTTTTCCTGTGCCTCCTGATGTGATGCTGGCACCAATGGTATTGGCAAAGCGGCATTTAGCTTGGCGTTTTGCATTAATTACGACAATTATGTCCGTTCTTGGCGGATTACTAGGTTATGTCATCGGTAATGGTGCGTTTGAAGTAATCGAGCCGATTTTGATTGAGCGTGGATATTGGGATAGCTTTCAAAAGGCCACCGACTGGTTTGGTGAGTGGGGAATTTGGGTGATTTTACTTGCCGGCTTCACTCCTATTCCTTTCAAAGTGTTTACCATTGCTGCTGGTGTGGTGGGCATGGCAATTGTTCCGTTTGTACTTATGTCAATTATTGGGAGAGGGGCTCGTTTCTTTCTTGTCGCTGGACTTATGTTCTGGGGTGGTGAAAAAATGGAACGTATGCTGCGCAAATCCATCGAAAGTGTTGGTTGGGCGTTGGTTGCTCTAGCTTTGATTGCCTACTTTTTAATTAAGCATTAATTTGGGTTAAAAAACATCAGTGTTTCGGGATAACATTCTAGGATTATCCACTTATGTTTCTATGCCTTGGCGTAAAACAGTTGCGACCATGCTTGTTGTTGCCGTTTTACTTGCAGTCGGGTGTGGTGGTCTTGTTAGTCATAAAGTGGGACCAGGAGATAGTTTATATTCTATTGGATTTTACTATGGACATGATTACCGTGACATAGCAGAATGGAACAACATAGACGCACCCTATGTTATTCGTGACGGGCAATGGTTGAGGGTGGCGCCGCCTGATAAACGGTGGTTTGAAGAGCAAAAGAGACAGCGGCAAACGTCCGGCAAAAGTATTGCTAGCCCTAAAAATCTGAGCAAAAAGCTGAGTAAAAAGACGAGGCACGAAAGTGTCGTGTCTCGGCCAGTAAAGATCAAAAAAGTGCCAGTGGCTGAAGACTTTACAGATAAAATCGGACATATTAATTTTTGGGCCTGGCCCGCTGAAGGTCGCTTGTTAAATGCAGGCAAAGCATTTTCACAAAGAAATAAAGGGATAGATATAGGCGGAAAACGAGGTCAGCTCGTTTACGCAACAGCGCAAGGTAAAGTTGTTTACGGTGGTAGTGGGTTAATAGGCTACGGAAAACTTATAATAATTAAGCACAATAAAACCTACTTAAGTGCGTATGCACATAATGAGAAAATTCTCGTGAAAGAAGGGGATATTGTGAAGCGTGGTCAAAAGATCGCGAATATGGGTCGAACCCCTGATAATCGCATACAGCTACATTTTGAAATACGTAGAAATGGTAAACCTGTAGATCCGTTGCGTTTCCTGAAGCGATGAATTCGTTTAATGCGGAGTTCGTATGGTTTCTCATAAGTCATAGAATGTTCGTGTCAATAAGGAGTAATGAATGTCTCGAGATGTAAATTGTGATCAATTGGGGGATTTTGAACCTGAGCTTGAAAGCATCGTTGAAGATGAAGTGCTTACAGATGACGTTTCAATACTTGAGAAGCCCAAAGCTAAGGCTAAAGTTAAAGCTACAAAAGCTACAAAAGCTGCGACAGCAAAAGCCCGAGCAAAAAAAGCATCAGAGGCAT
>JAOTSL010000262.1 GCA_029864945.1 Gammaproteobacteria bacterium | reverse complement strand
AAATAATTTATCTATTTTTTTGGGTCTTCACTAGAATTAGTGGGTAAAAGTCCCAATATATGGGTTTTCACACTAATCCGTATTGCTCATGTATTGGGTACATCAGAACCTTAAAATTGTCAAGTAAAAATCCGGCATAAACCGTTCGCAAGCTTACTATTTATTCCGTTTCTCACCGGACAAATTTAAGAACCTGCTGTTTTCATAAATTGTTATTTTTTCAAAAAAAAATGTTTTTGAGAAAAGAAAATAAAAAACGCATCACTATATTATTTATTTTTCACTCACGAAATTTAAATAAAGGAATAATGATGCGTATAGAAACAGTACTAAACAAATGCCTTAAATTCAAGTATTTTGTAATAAAAAGAACAAGATTTTCAGAAAAAGGCGATGCTATAATTTTCGAATTTATTCCAAGGAAAAATTCAAAACCAATTTGTAGTAAATGTAAATTCTCATCTCCTGGATATGATACATTGCCAATCCGTAAATTTCAATTTATTCCTATCTGGGGATTTTTTATTTATTTTGAATATGCAATGCGAAGAGTAAAATGTTCACGCTGCAATAAAATTCTTGTTGAAAAAGTTCCTTGGGCAAGTGGGAAAGATAATTTAACTTATGTATTTGCATGTTTTTTAGCTAGTTGGGCTAAAGAAATGGCTTGGAAAACAGTAGCATATCGTTTTAATACTTCATGGCAAACAGTTCATAAATCAGTAAAAATTGTTGTTAATTATGGATTAAAACATCGCACAATTAATAATGTAACTGCAATTGGAATTGATGAAGTGCAATATCATAAAGGACATAACTACATGACTCTTGTATATCAAATAGACAAGGGATGCCGTAGGCTTCTTTGGGTTGGCAAGAATAGAACAAAAAAAACATTACGTCGTTTTTTTGCTGATATGTGGAATATTGATCGTCATTTTAGAAAAAATATTAGAGTCGTTTGTACAGATATGTGGAAAGCATATCTACATGTTATTAAGGAAAAAGTTCCAAATGCAATAAATGTTTTAGATAAATTTCATATTATGCAAAAAATGGGAAAAGCTTTGGATCAAGTTCGTGCCTCAGAATCCAAGCGACTAAAAAAAGAAGGTAAAGAGGTTGTACTTAAAAATTCTCGATGGTGCTTCTTAAAACGGAAATTTAATTTAACAAAATCTCAAAAAGGAAAACTCAAAGAATTGGTTGATTTAAATCTCAGCATTGTAAAAGCTTACATCCTTAAGGAACAATTTCATAAATTCTGGAATTACATTAGCCCAACATGGGCTGGTAAATTTTTGGATAATTGGTGTGAATTAGTTCAAGAATCTAAATTAGAACCAATGATAAAAATCACGACAATGCTACAAAAACATAGACATCTTATTCTGAATTATTTTATTGCAAAAAAAGAGTTTAACAGTGGGATTGTTGAAGGACTTAATAGAAAAGTGAATTTAACAGTTAGAAAAGCTTTTGGATATCGTTCTTTTAATGTAATGACAACAGCTTTATATCATCAACTGGGACATCTTCCAGAACCAGCTTTTAAACATGAATTTTGGTAGTCATAAGAGATTTATTATTCTGCTACCAAATAAATTTGACCTTAATCAAGTAAGAAGCAACCCACAAATTCTGGTGAAGAAGCATTTTTTTGCATGTATTAAAAATACTAGGGTCGGGAGATCACTGGCGCATGTGCGCTTTCATTTTTTTTTGATTGTGGCGGAGGATATGAGCTGATCAACTACAGGACGTTTTAATCACGATGAATCAAGTCTGATTTGAATCTTGCCTAGCAATTTTGGTTTTATTGCCATTTCTGAAATATATTGGGTTCTGAATGACTCGCAGAGCCGTTTGACAAAATTTTTGATCGTGCAAAAATGTTTAAGAGTGCTTTCTGCCATTAATTTCAAAAATATTTTCATTTGAAGTGGCATGTCTCTAAATTTATGGCAGATGAATTTCCTTTGAAGTTTTGGAAATAAATCAGACCTGACCATTAGTTGATGTATTAAGTGTGCAATCTGAAGCAGATAGTAATAGTTATACATCGCAAAACCTACAGTCCCGTAGTTATGTTTCAGTTCATATCCTCCGTTTTTTTGAATATTGAACATTTCTTCAACTACCCATCGACATCTAGCCTCCCTGGCTAATTGTGGTGCGTTATCTCTATTGGGTCTGGTATCAGTTAACCAGACAAATTTCTTTTTTTCAATCCCACTTTCAGTTATTTTTGTCTCTTCACAAATTAAAACATGAAAATGATTTCCTTCATGACGCATATTGAAAGCCCATGAAATATGTTGAAAAACTCCCTTTTCCGGGTTGTAGTCAACTGATTGACTAAGGTTATTTCTAGCCTGTTCGGTGGCGGCATTGAATATAGATGGTACAGAGCCTTTTTTCAGCATAATAAAATGAGCCCATCTATTGTTTGAGCAGATACGTAATACGTTTTGGTTTGCATAAAGACCGTCAAGCAATAAGCATAATGATAATCTCGGGAAGCGTTCTTTTAAAATTATAGCAAGGCGATAAAAAGCATTAAGCTCACAGTCTTCCTTGTCATATTCTTTTTCAGTTTCAATGAATACAGTTGCCAGAGAAATACCCATTCCATCCTCTGTTACAATTTTCGCTTCCAAAGCATAATAATAACTGTATTCTTCACCGTTTATTGTCTTTTTTGTCGATTTTTCATATACTCCTTTACGGGTAAAAAGATGTACACCATCTATCGCGACTAAAAATTCACCATTTGAATTTCGGTATTTATCCAAAACACGAGAGCGAATCAAACGTTCAACCATCTTGCCGGGAAGCAACTCAAAACTACCCGCCGGATCCATGATTTCCATAAAATTAGCCATTGCCCCAGCGGTAGCTACCTGCTCCTCGTCGGAATTACTCAAAACCAGTAGATTATGAAAAAAGGCAATCGTCTTCCTTTCCGATTCTAACTGATTTCGACTTCCGCAGTGAAACAGAAACATATTCATGCCCATATAGAACAAATGTTCTTTGGAATACACTATTCGCTGTTCTAGACGCGGGTCTGGTAAACATCCCAGCCAATCATTGAAATCAGGAAAATAGTGATCACGAAGTATTTTTATCAGGTCGGCGATGACTGGTTCAGGAACTTGAGGTTTTTGTTTACGGCCCGCTTTGTTCTTACGTGCTGTTTTATTATTTGTTCGCTCATCGTGTCGATTTCCTTTAACAGTTTTTTGATTTTTCTGTATTCGTTTACCCATTGTTCAACTTCCGCTTCCATGGCTACAGGTACATATACCGCTTTAGTTTTACCTTTCACCTTACTGGTCAGTAAACAACAGGGATGTTTTTCTCCTCCAGTTGCACAACAACAGGATGGATTACCGCATTTTCGCCCAGTACGGACAAAGGAACCGGATATAAATGTATTACTCTCTCCAAGCTTTTTTATTCTGGCCTTGATGCGCTGCTGAAGCATTGCTGATGAAATAAACTCTTGCATTTTGTATGCCTCCATAGAATTTAATTTATGATTAAATTGATTAATATATATACATATCATAAAATGTCAAGAAAAATTCATTGCGAAAAAAGTTTTTTTTGAAAAAAATAAAGGTAGGCCGATTTCAGGGTGAATTAGTGCGAAGAAATTTCTGATTCTTAAGAGCTGTAGCTTGAGTTAGGACAACGCA
>JAOTSL010000077.1 GCA_029864945.1 Gammaproteobacteria bacterium | reverse complement strand
AAAGGGGTACTGTTTCTGCGCTATTGCAGATAGCTCGACATACAAACGAGAGATGGAAACAATTGGCCTTGCTGATGCGGACTAAAATATTGGTGGATTCGCGAATTGGGTCAGTGGCACTCTGACTTTTTGAGGAGGCTCTATTTAGAGCCAATTAGTATTGAAGGTGATGTGCTCGAAGTTGTTGCCGAACGTGTTAAAGAAAAAACCTCAAAGATCGTTATTTCAAAAGAAGAATTAAGACGTGCACCTGGTTCCCAGGGGGATCCATTAAAAACTATTCAATCTATGCCCGGCGTTGTTACCGCTACCGAAGGGGCTGGTCTTGTTTATATTCGCGGTAGCGAACCCAATCAAAATATTACCTGGGTAAATCGCGCGCAAATCGGTTATCTCTATCATTTCGGTGGTTTACATTCGACTGTCAGTCCTCAATTGGTCAGTGATTTTAATATGTTCCTTGGAGGATATCCTGTGGAATATGGCGATTCACTTGGTGGTGCGTTGGATGTAAAACTTCGTACACCCAAAAAAGACCGATTGCACCAAACTTATTCTGTGGGCACGTATGAAGCGTCCGTTGTCATTGAAGGACCGTTGTTTAAAGAAAATGGTAAAGACTCAGCATACATTTCTGCCCGCCGGAGTTACGTTGATCCTAAAAAACGCAGTTAAACCTGCCAAGAGTTAAAATTTAGCATAAATCACCACCACCTTTTCTCTATCAAGCGTCAGGTCGGCAATGGCAATATTTTTATTTGCTCAGGCCTTGTTACGACTGAAAATGCCGTCATTGCTTTCGCTAATATTTGCTCCCAGCACGCCTGTGGAGTCAACTGCGGCGCAGCACTTTTAAGGTCGCTAAAAAAGGTTGTCATTCGACGATAAATCGCTTGCACTCGTTTCGTTTCGCTATGACTGCTGGTTATGATCATTTTCTGCTGACGACCCGTTTTCGTTAACCGCCCAACACTACTTAATAGTAGTGGCCGACTCGTTATGGCTTCATAGTGTTTTTCTGGATGGGCTAATCGCACGAACAGACTCCACCAGTTGTAAACTAGTGCAATGATTCGTGAGATGAATTGACAACTTTTTAGATCATGTGTCGTGAATCCGCCCCAGCCCCATTGGTTTTTTATTTCATCAAATACATTTTCACAATCAGCTCGGTCTCGGTAATGTTGCACGACTGTAACAAGTTCACCTGCCAAACTGGTAATCAGCACAGAATATTCATAGAGCTTCATATCTTCAGGCCCGTCAACAAACGCGAGTTCTTTTTGTTGCTTTCCAGATCCGAGTTCCAACCCCATTATATTATTGTTAGAAACTCGCCGCCGAACAATCACAACTCGTCTTTCTTTCTCCCAGCTTTGCAATTGCAACTGATCCGTTTTTGCTTCCCAGCCTTCTTTAAAATAAGTCCACTCACCCGAGCAATGATGCTTATTTATAAGGGCTTTTACATTTTTTGATTTCTTGAGCTTAAACAAATAATGCTGGTCGATTTCTTCGAGTTCACTCATCACTCGTTCACTACCCCAATCACAATCACCTCGCACAAAGGTGGGGCGCTGATCCAGCGGTAATTTATTAAGAATTGACATTAATCCCGGTAAAGAATGCGCTGACTGTGCTTGATCACCAGCTTGCACTTCAACATTCAATACCAATCTAAGGTTGGCAATCATATAAGTATGATACGTGTGTGATGGACGCCCTGGTTTATGAGGGTTGTAACCAAGTTTGGCACCTTGCTGATGGCCATAGAGTGGTTTAACCGTGACATCCACATCTAATATCCAGGGTGTGTTGAGCAGCGGGCCATAACTAGAATATAAGTGCTGTTGTAACCATTGGACGCCTTCGACTTCGTCAATTTTTTTCAGTGCGCGACGCGCTGAATCATCACTAACAATTTTGTTCATTCCCAAGAGGATTGAGTTAACTGTATCGCCCATCAATGTAGTTATATGAGCATACCGAGTATGCCCAGACAGAACAGACAATAACAGTGTTCCCAAGACATCTGTTTTAGTGGGTGCATTATGGCTGGTGTAAACCAATGGACAATCCTTAATCCAAGGCTCAAATCGATTACCTAATTTTAAAAACTCGATGAAAAATGGAAGCTGTCCAATCGGCGTGACACTCGCGGTGGGATCCCATTCAATGTGTAATTTTCCATCAAATGTATCAACTTCTACTGCTTCTGCGAAGGGTGTTTTAGTCGCTGTTAAGTCTTCACCCACTGAGTGAATAGTTTTTGGAGGTAAAACCATGATAATCATCCTTGTTATCAGAAGCTTAGAACTATACCCTAATTTTTAACTGATTAATTTAGGTTGATTTAATTTTGTCTGAAAAAGCATTTACCAAAGCGTTCAACTCTAGTGGTGACGGTGAAGAAACAAATGAAGTCACCGAAGTACCCCGTTTTTATGATGTGCAGGCTGTTTGGCAGCATGATGTGAAAAATGGGCGTGTACTGTTACAGCATTTTAGTGCAAAGGATTCAATTGAACTTGTATTGAACACCCCAAGAGGCAGTGATCCAGACGTAGTAGGGGTATTAGCAAGTAGTGTGGAATATCACAGTACGAGTTTGGTTTGGGAGCAAATGTGGACAAATAATATTAATACTTCTTCAACGATGTATTTAATAAGCACATCACAGTCCTTAAGAATTGGTAATGATGGGACGGGCAATCATTATTTTTTAAATATTGATGAAAGCGACCTAGTATGGCAACCGGAATTACGTTGGGGAATTAATGATTCTACATTACTGACATTTGGCTCGGACTTCATTTATGCCAGAACACCGGTAGATGCTTATATTAGTCGGCCACCTCAGTTTAATGATCCTGACTATAATTTAACGGAGCTGGAAAAGTTTCGAATAGACAAAACTTATCATTCTGGGCTGATCAATCCTTATTTTAAAGTGAGAAAAAAATGGCTTAATAGGCTGACTACTCAATTTGGAATGAGAGCGAGATATATTAAGTCAGATGGACGTGAAGAGTTGTTGGCAATTTCACCTCGTAGTTCGGTTGAATATGAATTAACACCGAAGACGGTATTAACCGGGAGCTGGGGGCGTTATGTTCAATCGCCTGAGGGGGGGCAATGGATTAGAGACGCTGGTAATCCGGAGTTGAAAAACTTAGATTCAGAGCATCGAATTATAGGTGTTCACTATAAATTTAATCCAACCTGGAATGTTCAGGTTGAAGCCTATCATAAGCCAATGAAGAGTCTTGTTGCCACCTATGACGTACCAAAACCAAATAATTACACAAATGAGGGTAAAGGTGAGGCATACGGTTTTGATATCCTGATTAAACGGGAGTTTTCAAGCAACAAAATGGGGTGGTTGAGCTACTCTGCTCTTCGCTCAACGAGAACAGCGAATGGAGTTACAACGCCTTTTCTTGGAGATCAGCGCCATACTTTTACAGTCGTCTGGAGTCAACCAATGTTGAATTCATGGAAAAAATGGATTATGGGTTTCAGGCTTCGTGCTAATTCTGGTAAGCCTTATACAAAGGTGATAAGTCGCACGGGAATTTGTGAAGATATACCAAGTGAATTTGTAGACTGTGCGGACCAAAATGCTGCCGATACAGACCCAAAGTTTTCCCATTGGACTCCTAATCGCGGCTCTAAAAATGGTTCACGCTTACCAAATTTTTTCCAGCTGGATGTCAGAGTGGACCGAGAAGTTCTTTATAATTCCTGGAAGATGAATTACTACATTGATATTCTAAATATTCTAAACACACAAAATATCTCAGGTTACGACTATGGGAACTCATTCGAAAAAATTAATAACCCAGTTGCGACAAAATCACTGGGAATATTCCCTTCTATTGGAATTGAGGCAACGTTTTAGTAATGATTGAATTAACAACAGATTTTATGGGATTGATGGCCCGTGGTGGCCCGGTTATGTGGGTGATTTTTTTTGTCGCCTGGATTGCAGCAATTATGCTCGTGGAAAGAGGATTACGAGTTTATGCCTGGCGTCGTAGTGCGTTGAGTGACCAACATATACTAGAATCCGACGAATCTTTTCTGCCCGGCGCTGATCCCAATTACGGCCGTAGCCCTATTGCGCATCTAACGGCGAAGGTTAAGTGGAATGATGTTAATAGCCGTGATGATGTAGCCGAGCAATTAAATATTCAGCTGGCTGAGTTAATGCCGCGCCTTGAAGGAACATTACCGACGGTTGCAATAATCGGTTCATTGTTACCGATGCTGGGGTTACTTGGAACCGTAACAGGCATGATCCAGGTTTTTGAAGTGATTGCGCTGCAAGGTACCGGAGACCCTCAGGAAATGGCGCACGGAATATCCCAGGCATTACTTACAACGGCTAGCGGACTAATTATCGCCATTCCTGTTATTTTTTCTCATCATTTACTTGTTCGGCAATTACGTTATGTATTGGCAGTGACTGAACAAAGTATGCATGCGGTATATTCACGGGATTATAAAATTTACCAAACTAGCAAGTCGTAATTTTTGTTATGAGCAATAATAAATCACCTAACCCAATCAACACGCCAAATCTAGATGCTGGCACGCCAGAAATAAGTATGGCACCTTTAATAGATGTGGTTTTTTTACTGCTGATATTTTTTATGGTGACGACGGTGTTTCCCGAAAATAGAGGTTTAATTATAGAAAAACCAGAGTCAAGTAGCTCTGAACCTTTAGCGATGAAAAAAATCGTTTTTCAAGTTTCTAGTAAGGGTGAGATTCGTTTCAAAAATAAGCCAATACTGATCTCAGATATAAAACGGCTTGTACGCGAACAATTAAATACAGCACCAGATACTGCAGTGCTTTTACAAGTCGATAAGAATGCAACAACAGATGTATTCATAAAGGCACTGGATGCTTGTAAGGCGGGTGGTGCTAAACAAGTTGGCATTGCGACCAATGCTATTGATGAAAAACCGTAATTTTATTTTTTGGTCAAGTGCGGTTGTAATAGGAACGATACTCAATAGCAGTTTGTTTTTAATATTACCAAATTTAGGGAAATCAGAACTGTTTTCAAAGCCGGAAGTGATATCGGTAGAGTTTATGGCCTGGCAGCAGCCGGCAGCGAAACCGCCGTCTCGACCAAAACCTGTTATTAAGACAAAATCAAAACCAATTAAGGAACAGAAACCTAAAATAAAGCCATTACCGAAAGCAGTTAAAAAGCCGGTATTAACGGAAAAAATGATACCAGAAAAAATAGAACCCGTACCGGATCCCGTTAAAGAGCCGGAACTCAAGCCAGAACCAATACCGCTACCAGAAGTAACGGAAGAAAAAGAAATCGACGAGAATTCAGAAGAGCCTTTGCCGGTTCCTGCCCCTATCTTTAAATTGACTTCACTGCCTCGCGTGTTACACCAGTCGCCGCTGTTATATCCGGCTGCAATGAGGGAGCAAGGTCGAGAAGCGGTGGTGAAACTTGAGATATTGCTCGATGTGAAGGGCAAAGTTAGAAAAGTGACAATTACTCAATCAGGTGGTGAAGTGTTTGATAAAGCTGCGATAGAAAGTATGCAAGTTTCAACGTTCCTACCGGGTAATATAAATGGAAAGCCAGTCGCTGTATTGCTCAAAAAAACAATCAGGTTTCGATTGCAATAGCGACCCAGTCGCTTTATCTTGGTCGGACGACTAAAAAGGAATCTCCATGCCAAGAATTGTAATTATCAGTCTTGTAATTTTATGCGCGTTAACCTGGTCTGGCTATAAAGCTAAGGAATCCGGTTATCAAAATTTATCAATTGCACTTTTTACAGCGGCGGTTGTTTATGGGGTGATTCTATCGGCTGGTTTTTTTGGGCTCATTGGCTGATGAAGATTTAATGATGATAAATATTGGTGTCTTATCAATATTTATTTTATTTTTAAGTGCCTGTGCCACTTCTGGTTCAGGTAAAACACTTGTAGAAAAACGATCAGGCAGTGATGTGTGGGTTAAATACTATATCAAAGAAGCGAATGAATGGCGTCAAGACGGCATCGAACCTATGGCTCAATATTTTGATATTAGAGCCATTGAGGATCGAGAAAAAAGTGTTAAAGCTGACGCAGGGTTTTTAGGTCTATTTTTTAATTAGTAGGCTGCTTTTAAAACAGTCTACTTTTCAATTCCTTCAATTTCTGCTTTCAAATTATTCAAACCGGACTCCAGTGTGGAGCCAGAAATACCATCCATGATTAGTGCGACGTAAGCACCAACAACAGGAATAGATAAACTGCCAATCATATTCCAGCTAACGGATGTTGTCGTACCGCCAGGTAAATAGGTGATGCTGCTTTTGGTTAGTGAGCCATCATCGGAAAATGAAAGATCATAATCCACACCATAATCTTCAGATGAACGGGTGATCTTTAACTGGCCACTTTTGCTACCTACCCATTTTTGGCTCGCGCCAACACCTTGCGAAATCGATCCAATTTCGATTTTTGTATTTGGATCATTTTTTTGCCATGGTGTCCATTTACTCCACTGGTTCAGGTCGCCAACTATTTTGTGAATTTGTGCAGGTGACGCGTTTATTTCAATTGAGCGTTTCACGTTATAGTCTGAGGGCAATACGAAACCCATGATTATTACAATGGCAAAAAAAGCACCCAAGGTAATTGAAAAAGATTTCAGCATTTTTTATATCTCTTAAATAGGTTGGTTATATATTTTATTTTAAATTAGGAAGAAAAGTAAGCTTTGGTACCGTGCGCTGTAACTGCTTTACTCAGTCGTTCTAGTGCATGAATATAAGCAGCTGTGCGCATATCGACATTTTTTTCAAGGCTTATTTTCCATATTGTACGTGCTTCTGGTTCTATACGTTCTTTTAATTTTGAATGAACTTCAGCGAGACTCCAGTAATAACCCGCCTTATTTTGTACCCATTCGAAGTACGAAACAATAACCCCGCCAGAATTTGCCAAAATATCAGGAATTACAATTGTACCGTTTTCGCACAATATTTTGTCTGCCGCTGGTGTTACGGGGCCATTGGCTAATTCGCAAACTATTCGTGCTTGTATTTTGCTCGCATTATCAGCTGTAATTTGATTCTCCAATGCCGCTGGTATGAGAATATCACAAGCCTCAATGAGAAGTTCCTGGTTTGTCATTTCTTTTAATGTGCCGTTACTCGGAGCGCCAGATAAGGTGCCGTTTTTCATTTTGTAGTTATGAACTGAATGAGGGTCCATTCCCTCTGTGTCGTATATTGCCAATCTTGAGTCCGAGATACCAACAATTTTATATCCGTCCGCATGCATAAGGCAGGCGAAATTATAGCCAGCGTTTCCGAAACCTTGAATTATGATGCTGGTTTTATCTGGCTCTATTTCAAAATCTTTTTCAAGATGCCGTATAACAAGATAGCCACCTCGCCCAGTTGCATCTGTGCGGCCTTCTGATCCACCGAGTTCTAATGGCTTTCCTGTAATAACTGCCGGACTAGGGTGGTCAACAATTGCACTGTATTCATCTTCCATCCACCCCATGACCATGGAGTTGGTATACATATCTGGGGCGGGTATGTCCCGATCAGGGCCGATAAAACTATGAAAAGCTTTTACATAAGCACGGGATAATCGCTCTAGTTCTGATTTTGATAATTTCGATGCATTGACAGCAACGCCGCCTTTTGCGCCCCCAAAGGGCAAGTTTGCCACGGCACATTTAAACGTCATCCAGAAGGCTAACGTCATAATCTCTTCCAGTCTCACGTTGGTATGAAAACGAATGCCGCCTTTTGTCGGGCCCCGGGTATCATCATATCGGCATCGCCAGGCCTTAAAGCAACGTCGTGAGCCATCGTCCATTCGCACTAATAGGCTGGCAGAGAGTGTTTCTTTGGGGTATTTGAGTTTTTCCATAACGTCCGGGTCAACCGACATGTGAGATGCAGCTTCGCGTAACCTTTTTTTAGCTTCGGTGAATAGTCGTGGCATATGTGCCTCTCCTTGATGAGAATTTTTATAACAGGAATAAAGTACTTTTCACTATCTATACAAAATGTGGGCCTGTATTAAAATGCGCAAGAAAGAAAAGCTCAAATTGACGAGTGCCTAAGGTGCTATTTAGGCAATAAGTAGAAAAAGGAATTAATCATTGGAAATTCGGTAATATTTCGAGCGGGTTTATGGCTGGATGGCTTTCTAATAGTGTAAAGGTGCTTGATGCCAAAACTTTGTGCAGAGAGCAATACAGGCAAACTATCATCAATGAAGATCGTGCTCTCAGGGTCAAAATAATGTTTATCTACGAGCTTATGCCAGAATTCAGGGTTTTCTTTTGGTAAACCAAATTCGTGAGACGTGACAAGCTGATCAAATTTATCCGCCAAAGCGGTTTTTTCCATTTTAATACGCAGAACATCCGGGTGGGCATTGGTGACGAGCAATATTCTTTTATTCAATTTGCGCGCTTCGTCCAAAAAATGCACAACGCCATCATGTATCGCAATTAAATGTGAAACCTCGGCTTTCAACTCGGGGATATTCATCTGCAATTCTTTGCTCCAGAAATCGAGGCAATACCATTCGAGCGTGCCTTCCATTTCCTTGAACTTTGGTTCGAGTATTTCTTTTGCTCTTTTTAATGGAAGATGGTTGGTTTCAGCGTAACGACTCGGCAAATATTCTTGCCAGAAGTGATCGTCGAAATGCAGATCCAGAAGGGTCCCATCCATGTCTAGAAGAATCGTGTCAATAGAATGCCAATCAATTATGGGTGTTTCAGTTGGGGTCATGAAAAACAGTTTCCAGAGTTGATAAATAATGTAGGTGAGCATGATAGAATATTTACTTCTAATCAAGTTGTCATTTGTAACCCAAATTTCAGATAAAACAAAATAAGAGAAGCTAACGTGAAAAATGATCAAGCCTTGCCGGTAGTACTGGTTTTCGCAGGTAATGACCCAACGGGTGGCGCAGGAATACAGGCCGATATTGAAACGCTGGCAAGTATGGGGTGTCATGCTGCACCGGTAATTACCGCAATTACTATTCAAGATACACAAGATGTAAAAGGCTATTTTCCGCTAGACATGGCAACAGTTGTTGAGCAGGCGCGAACAGTCTTGGAAGACATGCCTGTCGCAGCGGTAAAAATTGGTATGTTAGGTAGTGTTGATGCGATCGAAGCAGTTTCTACCATCCTCCTAGATTACCCAGGTCTGCCGGTTATTTTTGATCCGGTTTTGGCGTCAGGGGCTGGGTCTGAGCTTGCCGATGCAGAAATGATCGAAGCTATTGTTCGATTGTTATTACCAAAAACAACTATTCTTGTGCCCAATAGTCTTGAAGCGCGCTCGTTGGCAAGAGAAGCCGATGTACTGGATGCTTGTGCTCACGAGTTATTGGATATGGGCTGTGAGTATGTGTTGATCACTGGCAGTCATGAAGCAACTGAAAAAGTTGAGAATGTTTTCTATGGTAATGGTCGTGTTCTGGATTCTTTTTCTTGGGAAAGACTTGAAGGGAGTTATCACGGATCAGGCTGCACTCTGGCTTCGGCAATCGCCGGACTTATGTCTCAGGGACTTGATCCTCTATCTGCGGTGCATGAGGCTCAGGAATATACCTGGAAAGCACTGGAAGGTGGATATCGAATTGGTATGGGGCAACTTTTACCAGATCGTTTTTTCTGGGCTCATGCCTCAGAAGACCTGGATGTTGAAGAGATGGAAAGCGAGAAAGAAGCCGAATAATGGCGTTAATCAATGGCCTCTATGGTGTAACCATTGATAACGATCTGCGATTAACTGAAAACGTCAAAGCCGCATTGGCTGGAGGGGTTTCGGTTATTCAATATCGTGATAAGTCGTCTTCTGCTGAAAAAAAATACGATTTAGCTGTCCGTTTAAAAAAACTGTGTGCAGGTAAAGCCCTGTTCATTATTAATGATGACGTATCCTTGGCAAAATCAGTTGATGCTGATGGTGTTCATTTGGGTAAGGACGATGCAGATATTCATAAAGCACGTCAGTTACTGGGTGATAAAATTATCGGCGTATCGTGTTATAACGAATTATCTCTGGCAGAAAAAGCACAATCGGAGGGAGCAGATTACGTTGCGTTCGGGCGTTTCTATTCATCGACTACTAAGCCTGCAGCTATTCAAGCATCGCCTGATTTAATAACGGCTGCAAAAAAATCACTGTCCGTACCTGTGATTGCGATCGGGGGAATTACTGTGAATAATGCGGGACTATTAATCGAAGCCGGAGCAGATGCGATTGCCGTCGTTAATGGCCTGTTTAAACAGCCGGACATAAAAAAAACAGCGCAGGATTATTGCGCATTATTTCAAAAATAAAATGTAACAACGAATTTAAGAAGGAAATCCAGTGACACATTCTCATGACCTGTTTGAACAAGCAAAACAACATATTCCCGGTGGCGTAAATTCTCCTGTTAGAGCATTTAATGGTGTTGGCGGAGACCCAATATTTTTTCAAAAAGGCGAAGGCGCCTATTTGTGGGATGAAGATAATAATCGTTATATTGATTATGTCGCTTCCTGGGGACCAATGATTGCCGGACATGCAAACGCCGATGTGCTTTCTGCAGTGCAGGGGATTGTAGGGAAGAGCCTTGGTTTTGGCGCGCCAACAAAAATCGAAACGGTTATGGCCAACAAGGTTTGCGAGCTAGTGCCATCTTGTGAACTTGTCAGAATGGTAAGCTCAGGTACCGAAGCGACGATGAGCGCGATTCGCCTTGCACGTGGTTATACCGGCCGCGATAAAATTGTAAAGTTCGAAGGCTGTTATCATGGCCACTCCGATTCATTGTTGGTTAAAGCGGGTTCTGGTGCGTTAACTCTGGGTGTTCCTACTTCTCCTGGTGTACCGGCAGCGTTGGCTGAACTAACATTGACACTGACCTATAATGATCTTGATGAAGTTGAAAAAGTATTTGCAGAAGTAGGTAAAGAAGTCGCCTGTATTATTGTAGAGCCAGTTGCAGGAAACATGAATTGCATTCCACCGGTGCCGGGATTTCTTGAAGGTCTACGATCTGTTTGTGATAAGTACGGTGTGGTTTTAATTTTTGACGAAGTAATGACGGGTTTTCGTGTTGCATTGGGCGGAGCGCAAGCACACTACGGCGTAAAGCCTGATCTAACAACCTTGGGTAAAGTTATTGGTGGCGGTATGCCTGTTGGCGCTTTTGGTGGTAAACGTGAAATCATGGAAAAAATTGCACCGTTAGGCCCAGTTTATCAGGCGGGCACATTATCAGGTAACCCTGTTTCTATGGCGGCGGGTCTTGCTACTCTTGCAATAGCAGAGAAACCCGGTTTTCATGCCGGTCTAGCTGAGAAAGCAACACGTTTATGTGATGGCTTAAAAGCTGCAGCAAAATCAAAAGGCATTCCGTTA
>JAOTSL010000076.1 GCA_029864945.1 Gammaproteobacteria bacterium | reverse complement strand
AAACATTTGAGGCGAAGGTAGTTTTTATTCTTGGTGGTGAATATAAATTGCCAATTGATACCAGTGCTTCTATTTTTACTTCAGGCTTGTTGGGCGAACAATATATTTCGCTTGAGGCTGGTGGGGGTGATGCATTTTTGAGTTCGGGCGATCAAATAAAATTGTCACAATCAGCAATGGTGCTGGAGCAGGTGCTGGGGCAGTTCTTGTTTAGCAAGGCCGCGGGTGATGAGTAGCTTAAAATTTATTAATTTGTTTGTCATTCTGCCTGCATTGTTATTGGTAAAGCCCGCGTTTGCTGAGCTTGTAACATTGGAGCAGGCTATAGAAAAAGCATTGAATTCGGACCCCCGTATTAGTGAGCAACAGGCGATGGTGAGATATGCCGAAGCACAGCTCTCAGAGGCAAAAAATAGCAATGGCTTAACGCTATCAGTAAATACTTTTCTTGGGATATCTCCTGGCTTAGAAGGTGGCCTGTTTAAAGATAACTGCAGTGACACGATCGCTTGTGTCAGTCGAAATGATCGCTTTGATCTAGCGCAAGGTTTGTCTCCTTGGTACTACTTACAGTATACGCTTATAAAGCCATTGAAGACGTTTGGTAAAATTGAAAACTTTGCCCGTGCCGCCAAACATAACATCAAAGTGAAAGAGCAAGATGTGCGCTTGCAGCGTGGCAGTACTGCTTTTGATGTTAAAAAAGCTTATTACGGCTACATTACTGCTCACAATGCCAATTTGTTTTTGACTGATGTTCAAAAGCGAATTGACGGTGCCACTAAAACAATCGAAGCCTGGCTAGATGAGGATGAGGGGAAGGCTACTCAATCTGATTTGTATGCACTGCAATCTGCCAGCGCTCTGGCTGAGAGTTATGTTGCCCGTGCTCAAGCGCTGGAAACTGTTGCGCTCGAAGGTTTAAAGGTACTTATGGGTGTGCCGTTAACCGCTCCTTTGGCGTTGGCAGATAAGCGTGTTGTGCCACTTGAATTGCCTAAAGATGAACTAGAATTACTACAAGCCGCCGCGATGAAAAACCGGCCAGAAGCACTTCAGCTGGATCAAGGTTTGAAAGCACGAAGAGCGTTAGTGAAGGCTAAGCGTTCTATGAAGAAGCCTAATCTGTATGCCGGTATTGCAGGAATGCTTTCTTATTCTCCCAATAGAGAGCGCGTCGATAACCCGCACATTACTGACCCATTTAATGATGCAGGGGCGACACCTATTATTGGTATGCAATGGCAGTGGGCTGGCGGTGTTCAGGAGGCTCGGGCGAAGCAGTCTCAAGCTGAGCTTGATGCATTGGTAGAAAAAAACACGTTTGCGCAACGCGGGATTCCTTATCAGGTATCTGAGTCTTATGCGCAGGTTCAGGCATATCATGACTCGACAAAATCATTGAAAAGAAGCTCTAAGGCGGCCCGAAAATGGATGATCGCCAGTTACACTGATTTCGAGGCGGGTATAGAGCCGGTTAATAAAATGGTAACTGCCTTTCAGGGGTATGTGCTGACTTATACAGAATATCTGACCACCGTCTATGATTACAATATGCATGTTGCGAGTTTGCAGCGCATGGTTGGAGATTATCAATAATAATTTCGCAGCAATCTGAATCCTTACGAAGGTTTCTGAGTGATTGTGAAATGAATATAAAGGATTGATTAAGTGAAAAGCTGGAAAAAATATTTAGTAGCTGTTTGTGTGATGTTCCTAATTTTTGTTCAAGCTCAGGGAGCACAGGCGGGAATGGAGCCTCAAGCTCTGATTGAAAGTGTTGCAAATGAAACGCTGGAGAGAGTTCGAGCTGATAAAGAGAAGGTAAAAAAAGATCCTCAGTATATTAATCAGCTGGTTAGCGAGCTCGTATTGCCGCATTTTGATTTTGAGACTATGTCAAAGTGGGCGATGGGGAAGCATTGGCGAGAGGCAAAAAAAGATCAACGAAAACAGTTTATTGAAGAATTTAAATCGTTACTGATTCGTACCTATGGGACATCTTTATCTGAATATTCTGATCAGGTGATTAAGTATCTGCCCTTTCGTGGAGATCTGAGTTCTGGTGACGTGACCGTACGCTCTGAAGTAGAGCAGCCAGGCGGCTTCCCTATTCCGATTGATTATAAATTGCACATAAAAGGCGCTAACTGGAAAGTTTACGATGTTAAAATTGACGATATTAGCCTGGTTGCAAACTACCGAACGAGCTTTTCAAAGCAAATAAGAAGGTCTGGCATTGATGCGCTGATTAAAAAATTGGCTGAAAAAAATGACTGATTTGCAGATCAATTTTGATGATGGTCAAATATTACTGAGCGGTGACATTACGTATGAAACAGTCTCTCGTGCACTGAAATTGAGTTTATTTCCTTTAGATGCGGCGACAGATAAATCGATTCTTGTGGACTTTTCAGGGATAGGTCATGCAGATAGCTCGGGGTTGGCCCTGATGATTCACTGGTTGAGAGAGGGAAAAACGAGAAGTGTCGATATTCAATTTATTCATATCCCGCCAAAACTAATCGCGCTCGCTGGAATGTCCAATCTTGAAGAAGTTTTACCAATTTCATGATGTGATGTTTATGTTTCTACAAATAAGCCCGTAGTTATCTTTAATTTCGTCGCATTTGACTTTTTTTCTAGTTTATCCTCTTTCAAATCACGTTATAATGCGCTTTTCCGTATTCCAAAGTAGTGGTCTTAAAATGTCTGAAGTTGATATAAAATCCTTGATTGAGAAGGGAATCCCTGGCGCTGAGGTTATTCTGGGTGGTGATGGTTGTAATGCAAACGTTATCGTTATTAGTGATGCTTTTGATGGTCAAAGTATGCTAAAGCAGCAAAAAATGGTGTATGCAACTCTGGGTGACCTAATTACTAATGGTACTATTCACGCGCTATCTATTAAATCGTACACCCCAACCCAATGGGATGCCATTGGTAATCATAGTGGCCAAAGCTAAAAAATAGTTGGCGATAGCACTTTTTAACTGTTTCCATTCGGCATTTAAGAAAATTCACATATACATAATAAAAGACCAATATCAAATCTATGGATAAATTAATAATTACTGGCGGTACTCAGCTAAATGGTGAGGTTAAGATTTCCGGCTCAAAAAACGCCGCGTTGCCTATTCTTGCCGCCACATTGCTTGCATCGTCGCCAATCACCATTAAAAACGTGCCTCATCTGCAAGACGTAACGACAACTATGGAGCTGCTCGGCCGAATGGGCGTTGGTCTAACGGTTGATGAAAAAATGAATATCGAAGTTGATAGTTCAACTATCAATAGTTTTGAAGCGCCTTATGAGCTGGTTAAAACCATGAGGGCATCAATTTTAGTGCTGGGGCCCTTGCTTGCACGTTTTGGTGAGGCGATAGTTTCACTTCCGGGTGGTTGTGCCATTGGTTCTCGCCCCGTTAATCTGCATATTAAAGGTCTGCAGGCGATGGGCGCTGATATTGTTGTTGAAAATGGATATATCAAGGCTAAAGCCAAGCGATTAAAAGGTGCCACAATTTACATGGACGTGGTGTCTGTAACCGGTACTGAAAATTTAATGATGGCCGCGGCATTAGCTGATGGTGAGACGGTTATTGAAAATGCGGCAAAAGAACCTGAAGTTGTTGATCTGGCTGCTTGCCTGATAACAATGGGCGCCAAAATTTCTGGCGCAGGAACAGGGACGATTAGAATTGAAGGCGTTGAGTCTTTGCATGGCGGAGAGCATCGCGTCGTGCCAGATAGGATTGAAACAGGTACTTATCTAGTTGGTGCTGCAATAACCGGTGGCAAGATTTTACTACGTAATACCCAGCCGATTCTTATTGAAAGCGTTATCGCAAAATTACGTGAAGCTGGTGCCGAAATTCAAACTGGTGAAGACTGGATTGAAATCGACATGAAGGGTGAACGTGCTAAAGCTGTTGATGTGAGCACTGCGCCATACCCCGCTTTTCCAACTGATATGCAGGCTCAATTTACCGCGTTAAACTGCGTAGCAAATGGTGTTGGCGTAATTAGTGAAAATGTATTTGAAAACCGCTTTATGCATGTCCAAGAATTGCAGCGCATGGGTGCCAATATTCGACTCGAAGGTAACGCGGCTATTTGCACTGGCGTAGAAAAACTAACAGGCGCTCCTGTAATGGCAACTGATTTGCGAGCGTCAGCTAGTTTAGTATTAGCAGCACTTGTCGCAGAAGGTGATACGTTGGTTGAAAGGATTTACCACATCGATCGCGGTTACGAACGGATTGAAGAAAAGCTTTCTCTTTTGGGTGCGAAAATACGTAGAATTCCTTCTTGAACTTAATTTCACAGGCTTTACAGATAAAATCAAATGAGTAAAACACTAACAATAGCATTATCCAAAGGGCGTATTTTTAAAGATACGTTACCTTTGTTGAAGCACGCGGGCATCGAACCTATTGATGATCCGGAAACCAGCAGAAAACTGATTCTTGATACCAATGTTGAGCATATCAAACTAGTTATAGTACGAGCATCTGATGTACCAACGTATGTTGAGTACGGCGCAGCCGACCTTGGTGTGTCTGGAAAAGATGTATTGATGGAGCACGGCGGTGAAGGTGTGTATGAGCCGTTGGATTTACATATAGCCAAATGTAAGCTAATGGTTGCCGGCAGGCCTGGTATGACTGCAGCAGGAAGTCGTTTGAGAATTGCGACAAAATTTGTAAAATCCGCACAACGGTATTATGCAGAAAAAGGCGAACAGGTAGAAATCATAAAGCTGTACGGTTCCATGGAGCTGGCACCAATAGTTGGCCTGGCTGATGCGATTGTGGATTTGGTTGATACCGGCAATACTCTGCGGGCCAATGGGCTCGAACCGTTGGAGCATATCGCAGATGTGAGCTCACGACTGATTGTAAATAAGGCGTCGTTAAAAACAAAGTCAGGTATGATAAAAGCATTTATCAAGCAAATGACTGAAGCGGTTGAGCTGAACCTTCTTGAATCCAACAAATAATCCTGAGTTAGTGTCATGATAAACGTAAAACAACTTTCTTCTACCTCAAGCACTTTTTGGCAGGAGCTTGAGTCTTTAATTGAATGGGAATCGGTTTCTGACGATGCTGTTTTTGGTGTTGTAAAAGATGTATTGCATCAGGTAAAAGTGCGTGGCAATGACGCGCTAATTGAATATACCAATAAGTTTGATCGTATGAATGTTAAGTCGGCTGACGAATTAGAAATCTCCAAGTCACGGCTTCAGCAAAGTTATGATTCTATTGATCAGCAGTCACGTGAGCTATTAAGTAAATCGGCAGATAGAATTCGTTCTTATCACGAGCATCAAAAACAAGACTCTTGGGGCTATACCGAAGCCGATGGCACAATGCTGGGGCAGCAGGTTACACCGGTCGACCGCGCAGGATTGTATGTGCCTGGTGGCAAGGCGGCTTATCCATCATCTGTTTTGATGAATGCGATTCCAGCAAAAGTAGCAGGCGTTGAAGAGTTAATTATGGTGGTTCCCACGCCTGATGGAGTGGTGAATGACTTGGTGCTAGCGGCCGCTTTAATTGCAGACGTCGATCGTGTGTTTGCGGTAGGTGGCGCACAGGCTGTTGCTGCGTTAGCTTACGGTACTGAAACTATTCCTCCTGTGGCAAAAATTGTTGGCCCCGGAAATATATATGTAGCAACCGCCAAGCGCATGGTATATGGCACGGTCGGAATTGATATGATTGCTGGTCCGTCAGAAATTTTAGTTTTGTGTGACGGTAAAACCGATCCTGACTGGATTGCAATGGACTTATTTTCGCAAGCTGAGCACGACGAAGATGCGCAATCAATTTTGGTCACCCCGGATAAAAGCTATCTCGATAAAGTGAATGAAAGCATAGAAAGGCTTGCGCCTACCATGGAGCGAGCTGAAATCATTAAGGCGTCGTTGGCTGCACGTGGAGCATTGATTCATGTTAAAGATATGGATGAAGCGGCGGATGTAGTTAACTTTATTGCGCCTGAGCACCTAGAGCTTTCCATTGAAGCCCCTGAAGAATATGTTAAGAAAATTAAAAATGCAGGCGCTATTTTTATGGGGCGTTACACGGCAGAGGCAATCGGTGATTATTGTGCTGGTCCAAACCACGTCCTGCCTACGTCGAGAACTGCTCGTTTTAGTTCGCCATTAGGTGTTTATGATTTTCAAAAACGGTCTAGTCTAATTATGTGTTCTCCGGAAGGTGCTGCCGAGCTAGGCAAGATCGCGTCTCCGTTTGCCAGAGGTGAAGGCTTAACTGCCCATGCACGTTCTGCCGAATATCGAATGAAGAATTAAATTCCCGTTTATCTATTTTAAGAAATAAAGACAATGAGCACTGATCGAATCGCGCAATATGTGCGACCTGAAATTCAAGCGTTAAAGGCTTACCAAGTTGGTAACGCTGATAACTTGATAAAACTGGATAATATGGAAAATCCATATGACTGGGAAGAGCCTGTAAAAAACGGTTGGCTGGAGCGTGTGCAGTCAGCTTCCCTGAATCGTTATCCCGATCCAGAGGCGAGTGAGCTTCAAAAGCAATTGCGACAGGTAATGAGCGTTCCTGACGAAGTCGATTTGTTACTGGGTAATGGTTCTGATGAATTAATTCAAATTATTTGCATGGCGCTGGCTAAACCTGGCGCAACCCTGCTTTCAGTTACCCCTGCGTTCGTTATGTATAAAATGCTGGCTATATTTACTGGTATGAAATATGTCGGCGTCGATTTGAATGATGACTTTTCGTTAAACCTCGAACTAATGTTGTCTGAGATAGAAGAAACGCAACCTGCTATCGTGTTTCTTGCTTATCCGAACAATCCCACTGGTAATTTATTTAACGAACAAGATGTATGCAAAATCATTGAAGCATCGCCTGGACTGGTTGTCATTGATGAAGCTTATTATGCGTTTGCAGATGCCAGTTTTGCTAAATATCTATCGCGATATGAGAACATGATCGTGATGCGAACCGTTTCTAAAATGGGTTTAGCTGGATTACGGCTGGGTTATATGATGGGGAATCCATGTTGGATTAATGAATTCAATAAAGTTCGCATGCCGTTTAACATAAATTGCTTAACGCAGGCTAGCGTAGAATATGCGTTAGAAAATGTTGAGATGTTTAATAAGCAAACGCAGCAATTGTGTCGAAATAGAGATGAGCTTTACGATGCCATGCAAAAAATGCCAGCTATTCAATGTTACCCGACTAAAACAAATTTCATTTTATTTAGAACTGAGGTCGGACAAGCAGCTCGTATTTTTGACGGAATAAAAAAAGCGGGCGTGTTGATAAAAAACTTAAGTGTAAATGGTGGCGCGCTAACAGATTGTTTACGTGTAACCATTGGTAAAGAAGATCAAAATGCAGCATTTCTAAGTGCTTTGCAGGAGAGTTTGTAAATGACTAATCGAAAAGCAGATATATCGCGGAATACGCTTGAAACGCAAATTACAGTTGCGATAGATCTTGATGGTAGGGGTGAGTCTACACTGGATACAGGTGTTCCTTTTCTTGAGCACATGATCGATCAGATCGCCCGTCATGGCATGATTGATATTAAGATTGATGCTAAAGGTGATCTCCATATTGATGCTCATCACACAGTAGAAGATATTGGTATAGCGCTGGGTCAGGCGTTCTCGAAAGCAATGGGTGATAAAAAAGGTATTACCCGTTACGGTCATGCTTATGTGCCGTTAGACGAGGCGTTAAGTCGTGTAGTGATAGATTTTTCAGGCCGACCAGGGTTGGAGTTTCATGCAAAGTTTACCAGTGGCAGCATTGGTGCGCTCGACACTCAATTATTCTATGAGTTTTTTCAGGGTTTTGCTAATCATGCGAACGCAACAATTCACGTTGATAATATTCGCGGTCGAAATTCTCATCACATCGCTGAAACTATATTCAAAGCGTTTGGCCGTGCATTGCGTATGGCGATTTCAGTTGATGAGCGAATGGCTGGCATAATCCCATCTACAAAAGGTACGCTGTAAGCAACATGGATTCGATTGTCATTATTGATTATGGTATGGGCAACTTACACTCGGCTGCTAAAGCTGTTGCCCGTGCAGTAGAAAATGCAGACGTTATTATTAGCAGTAACCCTGATGAAATAAAAAAGGCCGACCGTGTTGTTTTTCCTGGTGTTGGCGCAATGCGTGACTGCATGTCGGGATTACAAAAATCCGAACTTGATGATGTTATTAAGCAGGTAGCAAAAGAAAAGCCTTTTCTAGCTATTTGTGTCGGCATGCAGGCGTTAATGGATCACAGTGAAGAAAATAATGGCGTAGATTGCTTAGGCTTGTTTTCTGGCGATGTACGTTACTTCGGTGACTCAATGACTGGTGATGCTGGCGAACAGTTGAAAGTGCCACACATGGGGTGGAATCAGGTTGCTCAAACAAAGCCGCATCCATTGTGGGCTGGAATTCCCGATGAAAGTCGCTTTTATTTCGTTCATAGCTATTATGTAGATGCGAAGGATGAAAATGTTATTGCTGGTGCGACCGATTACGGTGTTAAGTTTGCGGCATCTATAGCAAGAGATAATATTTTTGCGGTACAGTTTCATCCCGAAAAAAGTCACCGAGCTGGCTTAACCTTATTAGCAAATTTTGCCCGTTGGAATGGAGAAAACCAATGTTAGTAATACCTGCAATTGATTTAAAAGACGGAAAATGTGTGCGTTTACGTCAGGGTGAGATGGATGATGCAACGGTATACGATGAGCCGATTGTTGCTGCGGCTCGATGGGTTGATGCCGGTGCAACACGATTGCATCTGGTTGATCTGGATGGTGCGTTTGCTGGCAAACCGGTTAATGCTAGCGTCATTGAGCAAATCACGTCAAAGTATCCCGACCTCGATGTACAAGTGGGTGGCGGTATTCGAGACGAAGAAACGATACAAAGTTACCTGAATGCTGGTGTGCGATACGTCATTATCGGCACTAAAGCTATTACTACGCCGCATTTTGTTGAAGATATGTGCGCGGAGTTTCCCGGGCATATTATCGTTGGGCTTGATGCGAAGGAAGGAAAGGTCGCAACCGATGGCTGGTCAAAGCTTTCTCATCATGATGTTATAGACATGGCTCAGCGTTTTGAGAGCATGGGTGTTGAGTCAATCATTTATACGGATATTGGTCGCGACGGCATGCTTAATGGGGTGAATATAGAGGCAACCGTAAAGCTTGCGCAATCTATTCGTATACCTGTTATTGCATCGGGCGGTGTAACAAATATGGATGATATCAAAGCACTTTGTGCTGTTGAGGATGAAGGTATTTCGGGTGCAATTACTGGTCGCGCAATCTATGAGGGCTCTTTGGATTTTGAAGAAGCTAGAAAATATTCAGAAAGCTTTTCTGAAAAATAGTCAGGATAAAATAACAAGTGGGATTAGCAAAAAGAATTATACCTTGTCTCGATGTTGATAATGGACGTGTAGTTAAGGGCGTACAGTTTGTTGATATTCGCGATGCAGGTGACCCTGTTGAGATTGCGCGCCGTTATGATCAAGAAGGTGCGGATGAAATAACGTTTCTGGATATCACTGCAAGTTCAGATGATAGAGAAACTATCATTCATGTTGTAGAGGCGGTGGCCAGCCAGGTTTTTATTCCACTTACCGTTGGTGGGGGTATTAGAAAGGTTGAGGATATTCGCCGGATGTTAAATGCCGGTGCTGACAAAGTAGGAATCAATACTGCAGCGATTTTCAATCCTGACTTTGTCAAAGAAGCCGCAGAAAGCTTTGGCTCTCAATGTATCGTTGTTGCAATTGACGCGAAAAAAGTCAGTAAAGAAGGTGAGCTTAATCGCTGGGAAATTTTTACTCACGGCGGACGAAAGACAACAGGTATTGATGCCATTGAGTGGGCCATTAAAATGGCTGCTTATGGCGCGGGTGAAATTCTGCTAACAAGCATGGATCGAGACGGTACTAAAGTCGGTTTTGATCTCGAGTTGACGCGAGCAATTAGTGAGGCGGTGAATGTTCCAGTCATCGCATCTGGTGGCGTTGGCAATTTGCAGCACCTGGTTGATGGTGTGACAAAAGGTAAGGCGGACGCGGTGTTGGCAGCCAGTATATTTCACTTTGGCGAACATACCATAGGCGAAGCCAAGCAAGTGATGCAGGATGCCGGAATAGAGGTTCGTTTACCTTGAGAGATGCCTGGCTTGATGAAATAAAGTGGGATGAAAAAGGCCTTGTTCCTGCAATTGCCCAAGACGAAAAAACGGGTAGGGTGCTGATGTTTGCGTGGATGAATCGTGATTCTCTACAGCAAACAGTAGAGACGAAGCGTGCAGTATACTGGTCCCGCTCAAGAAAAAAGCTTTGGCCCAAGGGTGAAGAATCCGGTCACGTGCAAAAAGTCAGTGAAGTCCGCCTGGACTGTGACAATGATGTTGTGTTGTTATCTATTGAGCAAATTGGTGATATCGCATGTCATACGGGACGCGAAAGCTGTTTTTATAAAAAGTATGAAAATGATGCCTGGTTGACAACGGATCAGGTTATTAAAAGTCCCGATGATATTTATAAGTAAAGAGATTAAAAGAGTAAATTGTGATGAGTGATGTTTTTAAGCAATTATCTGAAACGCTTAAAGAGAGAAAAAATGCAGACCCTTCCAGTTCATATGTTTCAAGTTTATATGCCAAAGGATTGGATACTATTCTCAAAAAGATTGGCGAAGAATCTGCTGAAACAATTATCGCTGCTAAAGGTGGTGTAAGAGAAGAAATTATTTATGAAACCGCGGATCTCTGGTTTCATTCAATGGTGATGCTGGTGGATCAAGGAATCGAGCCTCAGGAAATACTGGACGAACTTGAGCGTCGCTTTGATCTTTCTGGGCTTGAAGAAAAAGCATCCCGCACTAAATAAATCCGTAATCATAAGCCCGGGGCAATCTTTATGGTTGATACAAAAAAAACAGAAGTCCCAAAAGACCAGCAAATAGCTAAACAGCGAAAATTGCTGCGTAAGAGTACTTTTATTATTTTTGTTGGGGTTTTCTTGCTAGGTTCATTAACTGTCCTGGTTGTTAAGCAAAGCCCTCCAATGAAAGGTGCTATAGATGTTGCGCCCGCGATAACAGGTAATCTCTTGAGCGGTCTCTCCGCATACAAAAAATCTGACTCTGAGTATGCTTCTCTGTTAGATAAAATCACGGCAGGAGATCGGTTGGGACTTACAGTGTCCGTGTTAAGACCTACCTATATGGGCTTGTTGCTCTCTATTAATCAGCAAAAACCGTCGTTTGTCTTTTATGGTCGCTTGCCCCCAGGTGAAAAGCGATTGATAGAAAGGCAAGGTGAGCGCTATCTTTACACTGTGTTAGAAAAGGATAGGTCGCTGAAATTTTGTGTGGTTTATGCTGACGACAAAGAAGCGCTTCAAAAAATT
>JAOTSL010000075.1 GCA_029864945.1 Gammaproteobacteria bacterium | reverse complement strand
ATAAGTGCCGTTTTATTTTCAACCTAGATGTAAAGAAAAAGAGTACTCCTTGCACATTATATGAGCTTGGTACTATTGATGATGTTAAGTTCGTCACAAAGTGGGTTAAAAACGTATAAAAAGTTTTTTATTAGAGGGCTTTAAAGTAATAGCGTTGTAAATCTTCAAGTTAGGAGGTTTGTTTAGACTCAATCAAAGTGATGTTTTGTTTGCAATATGCTGGTTTAAGGCTAAAAACTAGGTAGCTCAGGTAAAAATATTTCGCTAACTAATAACGGTTTGGTGCTAATTTTAAAAACAGACCGTCTCCCCCAAATTTCTTTAGTTGATGATGCTGAATTAATGGTCGCAGCGTCGAACATGGTGTGTTTGTTTGTTAATTTTGCAACTTCAATTGCTTCTCTGGAAATGTGCCGATTAGCGAATAACACGGCACCTAACGGCTGAGTCCCCAGTTTTGTGAGTTTTTGCAATTCTCCATGAAGTGTTAATCGCGGGATGACGGTTCGGGCGTATACCCATGGTGTATCGCCACAATATAAGTGGACCTGACGAACGAAGCCCAGCTCATTGTTTTGCATGCGGAGCAGACGGGATTCGCTAAGTTGTGGTTTCTCCCATGCTTCGTGAAAAATTTTTACACTAAATACTCCCTGTTGTTTGTTACAGGCGCAGGTTAACAGTCGCGTTAGTGAGTTACGGTCTATTAACCAGTTTCGCAGTTCTTTTGGGGCCGAATTTTTAAAAAGGGAGCGACCTTCACGCCAGTTGGGTTCCTGCTTATAGCGCATTAGACGTTTCCATATTGAAGCCCTTGTTTTAACCAGCGTTGAATGAGTGGTGTTATGTTTTCAGGGCACTCTTTAAACATTTTAGTTGCCGCTTTCTCAACTATTGGAAATAAATATTGATCTCTCGTTATATCTGCAACACGTAATTGCAGTAAGCCAGTTTGTTTGGTGCCTAATAGTTCACCTGGGCCGCGTAATTCTAAATCTTTTTCTGCTATGGCAAAGCCATCGTTGGTTTCGCGCATAATCGATAGTCTTTCATGCCCAATTTTAGACAGTTTTCCGTTATACATTAAAACACAATTACTTTTAATGCTGCCTCGACCTACGCGTCCGCGAAGTTGATGTAATTGAGAAAGGCCGAGCCTTTCGGCGTTTTCGATAATCATCAGGCTGGCATTGGGTACGTCTACGCCTACCTCGATAACTGTAGTGGCAACCAGTAAGTTGATATTAGCTTTCTTGAACTCTGCGATAACGCCAGATTTTTGTTCTGACTTCATGCGCCCATGCACTAGTCCTATAGTGAGTTCAGGTAAAATGTGTTGAAGATTTTCTGCGGTATTTTCTGCAGCTTGCGCATCGAGTAATTCCGATTCTTCAATTAATGGGCAAACCCAGTAAACCTGACGGCCATTTTTACAAGCCTCGCTAACACGCTGAATAATTTGTTCGCGCCGCGAGTCAGGAAGGACAACCGTATCAATGTGCTGGCGTCCTTTAGGGAGCTCGTCAATAATGGATAAATCAAGGTCGGCATAAGCTGTCATCGCAAGTGTGCGTGGAATGGGGGTTGCGGTCATGATGAGCTGGTGCGCAATATTACCCTCGTATCCTTTTTCTTTTAACGCCAGTCGTTGATGGACACCAAAGCGATGTTGCTCATCAATAATAATTAATCCTAGTTTCTTATATTTAACTTCGTCCTGAAAAAGAGCGTGAGTGCCGACTAATAACTGAAGTCTACCTTGAGCCAGATCTTCAAGCGTTGTTTTTCGTAACGAGCGTTTAAGTTTTCCAGTTAGCCAGCCAACATTTATGTTGAGTTGTTCGGCCCAGCTTGTGAAATTTTGAAAATGTTGCTCGGCCAATGTTTCTGTTGGGGCCATTAAAGCAACTTGCCATCCACTACTAATTGCCTGTAATGCGGCGGCCATCGCAACGACAGTTTTACCGCTGCCCACATCACCCTGCACCAGTCTCAGCATTGGAATAGAGGTGCTTTGGTTTTGTGTGATTTCTGCGATTACGCGTTGCTGAGCGCCTGTTAATTCGAAGGGAAGTTGTTTAATAAATTTTTCAGTGAGCTCACTTTTTTGGTCGAACGCGGGCGCACCGTAAACAAGCGTTTTATTGCGTAATTCTTTTAGGCTTAGATGATGGGCGAGTAATTCTTCTAAAATCAATCGTTGCTGGCTGGGGTGTTTAAAGCCCAGTAACTGCTGCGTGTTTGTTTGCGCGGTCGGTCGATGAAGCTGGAGTATGGCATCTTTTAAACCAGGCAAGTGAAGTGGATTCGTAATGCTGTTGGGAAGTAAATCCATCATTTCATTACTTGAAAGCGAGAGTGCGTCTAGCGCTTGGTCGAGTATTTTTCTAATTGAAGTTTGATGCATACCTTCGGTTGAGTGGTAAACAGGCGTTAAATAATCCTGGGTTAATTGTTTTTTTTCATCCGACGTAAAAGAATATTCCGGGTGTGTGATTTCAAGACTATTTGGCCCACGCCTTATTTCACCGTAGCACTGAATAAATTTGTCCTTCGTAAAACTGTCCTGCTGGCCCTTTGAAAAATGAAAAAATCGCAGGGTTAAAAAACCGCTGCCATCTGATATGCGAACCAGTAATGAGCGTCTACGACCGACTTTTAATTGTGAGTCAAGTATCTCCCCTTCAACTACGGCAGAGGTGCCGGGGAGCAATTGCCGAATAGACTTGATGCTTGTTCTATCTTCATAACGATAAGGTAGGTGAAAAAGTAAATCGTTAATTGTGAAAATACCCAGTTTATGAAATTTTTCGGCACTTTTAGGGCCGATTCCGCGTAATGTGGATATTGGGTTGAGGAGGGCGGTGTTGTCATGCAGTGTCATGTGTTTGATTATGCGGGAAAAAAAGTAATGAATAAATATGTTTAACGAAAGTAAGTTTACGGATAGACGTAGTTAACTGATTTTCCGTTACTTTATGGGTAACTGTTTGAATGCGCGGGAGTAATTTTCAAAGCGTTAATGTACGGTTCATTACTGTGACGTAAGCTCGAATTTTGCGCAGACTTTCCAGTGAGACCCTGCTAACATTACAAAAAGAAGTGAATAAGCAGTAAAAGCCTATTAAAACAGTCAGGTAAAGGCAAGTGCCGTTAAAGTGCGGCACAGTAAAGTAAAGAGGTGAATCATTATGCATAGCCAGCAAGATCCAGTTATCAATAATTGGTATACAAATTTAACAGGTAAGTTGTTTAAAGTGAGAATGGTGTCGTATATTGATGCCGGCGTTGTTAATCTGGTTATTGAGCATATAGATGGCTCTAAGCAAATTATTTCTCGATTAGAATGGGATTGCTTGAGACTGATGAGGCACAATACGGGTAAAAGTAACCAAACCCTCGAAACTCAGGAAAAATTAACTCATTAATTATTGATTTCGGAGCCGGTGAATAGTCCCGTCAAACCAGTCACTAGGCCGTCTCTTGGGCTAATTCGCTATCCCAAGTTTTAGCTTTATACAGTCCATATAAACTTTTTCATCTGGCGCTTTATTTTCTCGCTGTGCAAGCCAGATCATTTCACCAAGACAATCCATCAATTCGTGTTCCGTCTCATGCGGATCATTGGTTTTTTTTAATAATTTTTTATAATTACCAGTAATTCCTTGAGGCTGATTAACACTGAGTTGTTCGTGAATTGCAATGTGCATGCTCAAATGCAAAAAGGGATTTGTCTCTCCCATTTCTGGTGAAAAATCTTTGTTTAAATTTGAGCTAGAGTTTTCAAAAAAATGATGATACTCCGGGTGAAGCTTAATTACTTGAACAATGATTTGTTCCATAGGTTCTAGCGGAGTGTGTTTATTATGTTTATTCCATGCATTGAAAAACACTTGTCTTAAGTCATTTCTTTCGTGAGAAAATAGCATCAAATTAGGCCTTTAATTGGGTGTTAATAAGGCGATTGTACTATACGCGCCTTTCTTTTTGTAGAATCAAGGCTGAGTATCTTGTATCTAGGAGGCTGTCCGAGAATGGAGAACACGTTGAGAAAAACCCATTTTGCACAGATTTATTGATCCTTTTCGTCGAATAAGAATAACTATTCTCCTCAAACGATCGATAAATCTGCACTAAAATGTATTTCTCTCAATCGTGCTTCCATTCTCGGACAGCCTCCTAGTGTGTATTCTAAATATCTATTTTATCCTTAAACTCACACAAGTCCTCAATGATGCATGAGCCGCATCGCGGTTTTCTCGCTATACAGGTGTATCGGCCATGTAATATTAGCCAATGGTGTGCATCGAGCTTGAATTCATCCGGTACAAATTTCAGTAGTTTATTTTCTACCTCATCCACATTTTTTCCGGGTGCGATTTTGGTGCGGTTGCTGACTCGAAAAATGTGAGTATCAACCGCAATTGTTGGTTGGCCAAAGGCGGTGTTTAATACAACGTTTGCAGTTTTTCGACCTACACCGGGTAAGGTGGTCAGTTCGTCTCGTGTTTGAGGTACTTCACTGTTATGGTTCTCAATTAATATGTTGCAGGTTTTTATTACGTTTTCAGCTTTGGTGTTATAGAGGCCGATGGTTTTTATATATGTTTTGAGTTTACGAAGGCCGAGTGCTTTTATTGTTTCAGGTGTGTTCGCCACAGGATACAATTTATCGGTTGCCTTATTTACGCTAACATCGGTTGCCTGAGCGGAAAGTAAAACAGATATTAGCAGTTCAAATGGCGTGCTGTATTTAAGCTCGGTTTCTGGTTTTGGATTGTTATCTTTCAGTCGCGTGAATATTTCGAATCGTTTTTGTTTATTCATATATTGGCTTACTTGATTGTATCTGTTCCCATGGCGAGTTCTGAAGCGTTAATAGCAGCAAGTTTTTTACTTCGGCGTGCTTCAATCACATTTTTGGCGGCAATTAAAAACCCCAGTCCGATGAATGCACCCGGTGGGAGGATGGCGAGTAAAAAGCCACCATAGTCCTGAATTAAAACAAGTTGTAACTCGCGAAAGCCTTCACCAAACATTAAATGTGCCTGGCTGAATAATGTGCCCTGGCCGATAATTTCACGCATGCCACCGAGTAGTAATAGGACGAAGGTGAAACCTAGCCCCATTGTTAGTCCGTCAAGAAAAGAGGCCTTTACATTATTTTTTGCGGCAAATGCTTCAGCTCTTGCGATAATGACGCAGTTAGTGACGATGAGGGGAATAAAAATCCCGAGAATTTTATATAACTCATGCAGGTAAGCATTCATCGCTAGCTCAACAACAGTGACAAATGAAGCGATGATGAGAACAAAAATCGGGATACGCAATTCCTGTTTTATCTGATCGCGGACTAAAGATACTGTTACGTTTGAGCCGATCATTACCAGTGTGGTCGCTATTCCCAACCCGAGTGCATTAATGAAAGTAGAGGAGACAGCGAGTAGTGGGCACAGGCCTAATAACTGAACTAATGCTGTATTGTTATACCACAGGCCATTGGTTGTGATTTTTTTGTAATCGGTATCAGCCATCTTATTTACCTGCTTTTGTTTCTTTGCTTTGCGTGGCAAAAACGATAACGTGATTAGACTGAAAATACTGCAGCGTTTTTTTTGTCATTTTCACTATCGCACGGGGTGTTATTGTTGCGCCGGTGAGCTGATCGAAATCACCACCGTCTTTTTTTACGAGCCAACGTTTCTCCGTTGGATTTGAGAATGAACGACCATCGAAGCTCGTGATCCAATTCGATTTTTCTATGTCAATGCCATCACCAAGTCCGGGCGTTTCTTTGTGGCTTATCACGCGAACGCCGGCAATGGTGTTGTTGGTATTGATGGCGACGAGTAATTTTATCGCTCCGGTATAGCCGTCAGGTGCGGTCACGCTAAAAATGGCAGCGGCGGGCTCGTTATCTAATCTGGCGCGATAAACTGTTACCGGTTTGTTGCGATAATTTAGTGATTTTACATCAAGCAATATAGTGTCGGCGTACAGGTCATTGTCATGTCTGTTTGCAGGAATAAGTGCATGTAGGCTGTTTAATAATGCTAAACGTTCGTTTTCGATTATGCGATCTTTAGTTACAAAAAAAGTGACCGCGACAATTGCAGTGGCAATAACGGCAAACAGGCCCAGGGATATCCCTGCCTGCTTCATACTTTCTAGTATGTTTTGCTTAGTGGCCATAGGTTTTTGGCTTTGTGTAGTAATCAATAGTGGGTGCGGACATATTCATGAGTAATACGGCGAATGCGATGGCATCAGGGTAACCGCCCCAGGTACGAATAATATAAATTAGCAGGCCGATGCAGGCACCATATATTATTTTCCCTTTTGCCGTAGTTGCGGCGCTAACAGGGTCTGTCGCTATAAAAAATGCACCAAGTATAGTTGCGCCACTGAATATGTGGAATAAAGGTGAAGCGTATTGATCAGGATCGATAACATAAAATAGCGTGGCCACGGCGGCGAGGCTGCCGATCATAGTGGCTGGGATGTGCCAGTGAATAATTTTTTGTTTAACTAGCCAGAGCCCGCCAATTAAAAAAGCAATGCTGATCCATTCAAAACCATTGCCGCCTAGAAGACCAAAAACATTACTGCTATTCATAATGTCAGATACGTGGTGTGAAAGTCCCAGTTGGTTTTTTAAATAATCTAGCGGTGTTGCGCCTGATATTGCATCTGTGGCTAGCTGTGCGGGCGTATGGTCACCAAATATAAATTTGAAGCTGTCTGGCAGGCCAATAAAAGTAGCTGGGGTGCTCAGCTGCCATGTGGTCATTTGCTGAGGAAAAGAAATAAGTAGCATGGCATAACCGACCATTGCCGGGTTGAATGGATTGTAGCCCAGTCCACCATACAAATGTTTTGCAATGATAATTGAGAAAGCGGTTCCTAAAAATATAATCCACCAAGGGGCAATTGAAGGAATAGATAGCGCCAGTAAAACAGCGGTGATAACTGCGCTGCCATCAGTGATAAAAGGCATAATAGGTCGCTGACGAATCTTTAGCATAATTGCTTCGCAGCTAAGTGCGGTGATAATTGCCAGTAATATATTAATTGCCACGCCGAATCCGAAAATATAAATATAAACTAAAATTCCCGGAATTAGTGCGTAGAGCACTTTTAGCATTATTTTCGTAATGCTATTGTCATTATGAATATGGGGAGAGCTTGGCGCGTACAGACTCATAATTCTTTGTTATCCATTTTGGCATTATCGTTAGAATTGCTCACCTGAGTTTCCCTTTGTTCAGCACGTCGCTGATCAATTTCTGTTACCAGCTTTTTCTGGTGATCAGTTAAGTCGTCAGTATTTTTTGGTTCAACTTTTTGTTGGGCCTTTTTAGCTTTTACTCGTTCCATGGCGGCAACTATGGCCGCATTTTTTGGTTCGGCTTCTTTTTTATCGTTATTGCCAATTTCATTTGATTGATCTGTTGCCTGTTTTTTTATTTTTAGGGCTGCCTTTTTCTGTCGCAATTTTTCTGCTTTTTCTGCTTTTTCTCTATCGATGCGAAATTGGTGAAACTCATGACGGTCCCTTGCAGCGTCGGATTTTTGCGTCTCTCTTTCTCGTTTCCATATTTCTGATTTGGCAAATCGGTAATATTGCACCAATGGAATTTGGCTTGGGCAAACGTAATCACAACAGCCGCATTCGATACAATCAAACACATTGTATTCCTGTATGCGGTCGAGCTCCTGTGCTTTGGAAAACCAGTATAATTGTTGAGGTAGTAGATTAACGGGGCACACATCAGCGCAACTATCACATCGAATGCAAGGCATGGTGTATTGGCGTGTATGAAGGTCTTTAGTTTGGCCCGCGTCTATCAGAATACAGTTTGTTGTTTTTATTACGGGAATAGTGATTTGCTGCATGGCAAACCCCATCATTGGGCCGCCTATAATTATTCGACGAATATCCGCAGTGCTTCCACCACATTGTTCTATTAGGTCATTGGCCGACGTGCCGAATAAAACTTCCAGATTTCGTGGCTGCTTAACATCGCCGGCAATTGTTACATAACGCGAAATTAATGGCTCACCGTGATGAATTGCACGGTAAACCGCGGCGGTTGTGCCTACGTTCTGGCAAACAACACCGATATGCAGCGGAAGTCCATTTTTTGGCGTTTCCTTGCCGGTGATGGTGTATATAATTTGTTTTTCGCTGCCCGCAGGGTAGACGGTGGGAATTGCAACAACTTCAATATTACGGTCAGCAAATTCTTTGGCCGCTTGTTGCATACTTTCGATGGCGAGAGTCTTGTTGTTTTCAATTGCAATAATACAGCGCTTGGCTTGTAACGCATGTTTAGTAATGAGCAGGCCGCAAATGATTTCTCTGGATTTTTCCCGCATTAACATATCGTCACATGTTATGTAGGGCTCGCATTCTGCGCCGTTTAGAATAAGAGTGTCTATTACTCTATCTGGCCCGGGGTTGTGTTTAATTGAAGTAGGAAAACCCGCGCCGCCTAAACCAACAATACCGGATGAACGAATTATATTACGTAGCTCGCTAGGATCTAGTTGCTTGTAATCACCCGAGTGACCTTTTAGTTCTATCCAGCGGTCTTCGCCATCGGGTTTAATAACAATACATTGAGCCAGCATGCCAGATGGGTGTGGTAACGGGTAATCGCCGATGTCTTCAATAATACCTGACGTAGGCGCATGAACCGGCGCGGACACATATCCGTCAGCCTGCGCAATTTTTTCACCTTTTAATACTTTTTGTCCGACTTCTACGATGGGCGCAGCCGGAGTGCCAATATGCTGGGTTAAAGGCAGAATCAGTCGCTTTGGAATTGATGCGGGTTCAACAGCAAGTTGGGTTGATGATTCCTTGTGCTGGGGAATGTGAACGCCACCCTTGAACTTGAAAAGTTTACTGATCATCTGTAGCTACCTGAGCTTGTTTATCTGAATTGTTAATGCCTAACTCAGTAGGCTTAGCCCATTGCCAGGTTGTCAGGTCTTTTTTAATAGGTGTAATGATGATGCAATCTACCGGGCAGGGTGGAATGCACAAATCACAACCGGTGCACTCTGACTCAATAATTGTATGCATTTGTTTTGCTGCGCCAACAATCGCATCAATAGGACAGGCTTGAATGCACAGCGTGCATCCAATACAGGTTTCTTCATCAATGATGACAACGGATTTTTCTTTTTCAGCGCCGTTTTCAGGGTTTAATGGAATGATCTCGCGGTTAAGTAATGCAGCCAGATCCTGAATGGTTTGTTCTCCCCCAGGAGGGCATTGATTGATTTCAGCCGCTTCATTTGCAATTGCTGCTGCGTAGGGTTTGCAACCGGGGTAGCCACATTGTCCGCACTGAGTTTGGGGCAGAAGTTTGTCAATTTTTTCTACTAACGGATCACCCTGAACTTTAAACTTTACTGCGCTGAAGCCAAGAACGATTCCGAAAATTGTTGCGAGTAGTCCAACGACGAGGATAGCGGATAACATGTATTTTTATCCTTTAACCAGTCCAGAGAAGCCCATGAATGCCATTGACATAAGGCCTGCTGTAATAAGCGCAATTGCAGGACCTTGAAAAGGCATAGGAACATCTGAAGCGGCTAGTCTTTCTCGAATAGCAGAAAACAAAATAAGTACCATTGAGAAACCAACTGCGGCACCAAAACCGTAAGTTGCCGATTGAAGAAAATTATATTCCGTTTGAACATTGAGTAGTGCAACACCGAGTACCGCACAGTTTGTTGTGATTAGCGGTAGGTAAATGCCTAGAACCTGATAAAGCAGTGGGCTGGTTTTATGTACAATCATTTCTGTGACTTGAACAACGGCAGCAATGACCAGAATAAAAGTGATAGTACGAAGATACTCCAGCTCAAACGGTGCAAGCAAATAGGTGTTCACAAGATAGCTGGCAATTGACGACAGGGTTAAAACAAAAGTTGTTGCCAGTGCCATTCCTGTTGCTGTTTCCAGTTTTTTAGAAACGCCCATGAACGGGCACAGGCCAAGAAATTTGACCAGTACAAAATTATTAACCAGTACCGTGCTTATTAGTATGAGCGCAAATTCTTTCATTTGTTTTTATTCAAGCAATATCTAAGTGTCGATTGTTGAGCGCGGGAGTACATTATACTTTGTCCGTGTTATTAGCACTTTCTTCTTCGAAAATATGTACAGATTTATTATTTTTCAAAACCGCAGCATATTGCCTTGAGCATGCTTTTTTATCGAATGTCGCTAAGATGCTTTCGTTAAATGATTTTACTACAGTTTGCGTATGTTGTTGAATCTTTGTCATAACTCCGTTCCTACTAACAATTGTGAATAGTTGAATTATTCACAATTGTTAGGTCTTGCTTTGAATGTGTGAAAATAAGCGCAGATACTTTGCTGGAATTCTCTATGTGATAAATTATTCAAACTACGAGGATGGCGCCGTAGTATTGATGGTGTTCACCATGTTTTGCTGCATCATCCTGGTGCTGGACTTATTCCGTTATTTAACACGCATGCCTGGTTGTGCGCCGTCATGGGGCTCAAGTATCCATAAATCTTTTCCACCTGGCCCTGCAGCTAGTACCATGCCTTCTGATAAACCAAAGCGCATCTTCCTCGGTGCGAGATTGGCGACCATGACGGTGTGCTTACCAATTAAGTCTTCCGGTGAGTACGCAGATTTAATTCCTGCAAATACTTGCCTGCTTTCTCCGCCGACGTCTAAAGTTAACTTCAACAACTTATTTGCATCTTTAACATGCTCCGCATTTGTAATGCAGGCAATGCGCAAATCAATTTTAGAAAACTCATCAAAGCTGATTGTTGGGCTAATCGGGTCGTCTGCCAGCGGGCCTGTTGCAACAGGTGCTTCTGGCTCTTGTGTGTTCTCTTCTATCATGATGTCAATTTTTTCTTTATCTACACGTGTCATCAGTGGTTTAAATTTATTGATAGCATGAGAAAGCATTGGCTCATCAATGTTGGACCAGTTTAAGTCCTCAATATTTAAAAATGCTTCAACTTTTTCGGCCATTGCAGGTAAAACAGGTTTTAAATAGGTTATCAGGACTTTAAAAATATTGATTCCCATACTGCAGATATTCTGAAGATCCTGCTCTTTTCCTTCCTGTTTTGCTATAACCCAGGGCTCTTTCTCATCGATGTATTGATTGGCTAGATCAGCAAGCTCCATTATCTCGCGCATTGCCGTACTAAACTCACGGTTTTCATAATGCGTTGCGATGCTATCTTTGGCGCCAGTAATGCGACTAAATAACTCAGGCTCTGAGCAAGTGGCGGATAATGTTTTATCAAACTTTTTAACGATAAAACCGGCGCAACGGCTGGCAATGTTGACGACTTTTCCAACTAGGTCAGCGTTGACGCGGTTGCTGAAATCGTCAAAATTTAAATCGAGGTCGTCAATTTTATTGTTTAAGCGTGCCGCAAAATAATAT
>JAOTSL010000074.1 GCA_029864945.1 Gammaproteobacteria bacterium | reverse complement strand
TCATTAAGCGGTTTTTCCGAGCCAACTCTCTTCGCTGCTTGCAAGCGCACATTGAATTTACCCGGTAAATTCAATTTAATGCCTGCGCCAGCACCTTGCAGATCAACTTTTCGAGTTTCAGCTTTTTCTGCGTTACGTAACCAGCCACCACCTACATCATAAAATACGGAAAAACTGAGAATTTCACCCCATCGACGACCAGCAAATGCGGGTTTATCGGCGAATCCCGGTGCATTTAATATAAATTCAAATGAACCAAAATAACCAACATCTCTTAAATACTCAGAAATGGGATAAGCTCTAACGCTGTCAGCGCCGCCTAATGGCAGCTGCTCAAGGGAATTAAGACGTACGTCGGAATATTGAAACTGAGTTGTGATTAACAGGGAGAAATTACGCTTTAAGGTTTGTAATCGCGAAAAATTGAAGTTTATTTTTTGAAAGCCACCTTCTAGTGCCGAATCATGAAATCCTACAGCCCCTAGCCGTGTGCCTATCCCATGATGATACTGCAATATCGCGAGATTAATGCCTCCAAAGCGTGTATCAATGGCGTCAAAACCAAACTCTAACCTGCCGGTGTCGTATTCATCTGTATCAATTTCAGAATCTGTTAACTTCGACTCTGATTTTTTACGGCTTAGATCTGCCAATGCGTAACTGTTTAAACCACGATTTCGCTGAAATATTTTTTTGATGAACCCGCCGCCTATCGTGCTCTCACCTGTTACGTCGCTAGTACCAGCACCGGCAAAATCGTTAACCGTAAACTCGTTGTACGCTAAATTGGCACCGATAATCCAATCGCTTCTCATAACAGGCAGCGAATAGGCAATGTTGCCGAACGTGCCATTAGTCGGCTGAAATGACTTTAATACCGCAAGACTTAATTGATCTGCATTGCCCGTGATGTTGTTGACTGTTAAATCCAGACGACTTCGAATTTCACCGGTAAATTCTGAGCCATTATTATCCAATGAAACACCGCCATTAAAACGCCTCTCATCAATAACTTTGACTAGCAAGTCTGTTTCGCCAAGACTTTTACCAGGCCGAAAAATGCCATTTACACTAAGACCCGGGTAATCCGTTATATATAAAAGACCGGTTTCAATACTATCTTTAACAACCGGCTTACCTTTAAGCGCTTTAAATGGCCTACGAATTAAACCATCGGAATACATTTTATTCCCTTCGACAGTCACTTCTCCGAGCTTGCCTTCAAGCACTTGGATTATTACCTTGCCGTCGACTATATCTTGCGCGGGGACAAAAGCAGTCGCGAGTATCATTCCCTGCTGTCGATAATAACGAGTTATTTCATCGGCAACTTCTTGTATTTGCCCCATCGTAAGACCGCGATTCCATTCGGATTTACGCAGTTTGAATACTAACTTCCATAAATTTGCGCTTGTTGGTCGCTGATTAGGCTCCTCAACCAATTGACGAATAAATTCCGCGATATCGTCAACTTCTTCTGGAGTAAAGCCTTCCATATCGGCTTCATCAAGGCGTTGTCGCTTGACTCGATTAGCCTCTGCAATAAAAGCAACATCTTCTTTTCTGATATTGTATTTAATATGAGACTCGACGCCTTTAAGAACAAATTCGCGCACCTTTACCCGTGCACCTTTATCAACGCCCAGTGGGCGATCTATCACGCGCGGGATGACTAATCTGTCTGAATCATCAGCAATTGATGTGCGGTTTTCCAAGGACCGAGGTAATGCACCACCGGGTGTGGCTGCATCAGGCAAAGTTACACTAAACGCGGTTGATGACAACAACACGCTGACGATCACCATTACATAAAAAATAAATTTGGGATAACACTGCATGATATTTTTCGCTTCATCCTTAAATGTTTAATAATTGTTCGTCGTATTCATCAGGCTCCGAAAACGACAGGTATATGTACTTGATGGAAACACATGCTTTATGCCTCCATTCTTCCTGCACCAATTACCTTAATCTAAAGCAAAATACTCTGAACAATTAACATTATTGTTTTTAATACCATCAAGAGATAGGTATTTTATTTCTTGTTATAACGCCCGATATCCGTATAGTAATATTTTATTATATTAAAGATATCGCGATTACTTTTGTAGGTGCTTTAGACGCGCCATTTTAATCCATGCTAAGACTAGCAGGTGTGAATTGGATAACACTCAACAATAAAAACCGTGTGTTATAGTCGCGCTTTAAAAATTTACATTAACAAACTACTAACTACATGGTAGCCACATTAAAAGCCACGTGCTGCGGCGACAAATTTATCACAGACAGATTAAAAAAAATACAGTAAAAAATTCCTATGTCACTAACATTAAAAATAATCTCACCAACAAATATGCCGCCGGGCCAGCTTCCTGAATTTACATTTGATGAACTTGGCGGGAGCATAGGCAGAAAACCAAGTAATGACTTTATACTAGTTGATCCAGAGCGTTTTATTTCTAGTCAACACGCCAGTATTGAATACCATAACGGGAAATTTTCAATCACCGACACCAGCACAAATGGTGTATTTATAAACAACTCTAAACGTCCAGTGGGCACCGGTAACACCCAAGAACTATCAAACGGCGATGAAATTTCGATTGGTGAGTTTCAGCTGCAAGTCATTTCATCTGAACTATCCAAACCAAATACCGCCTGGGAAAGCGTACCCGCCACATCAGGACCAGCTGCGGCAGACCTGTTTGATTTTAGCTCACCGCTAGAAAGTACCCAAGAAAATGGCTCATCAGGCTCCCTTAATTCAATGGATCCCTTGGCATTACTGGGCGGCTCATCCTCTGATGCGGCAAATAACTTTCAACCTCAACAAAATATTTCCGACTCTGCTTTTGATAGCGCATTTAGTAGTACGCCTAATAATACACCTGGCGCGACGCACGATGACTTTTTTGAAGACATCCTAGAGAATCCACACCAGAATATCCCAACACCTTTACCCATCAATGAGCCATTTACGCCTCCTTCCGCAATACCGGATGACTGGGATATTATGGGGGATGACTTATTAGGAGGGGGGCAAAATCAAAACACCAAAAGCGAAAATGCCGGTTTTGGCACTCAAGCACAGGAACATATACAGCCACCTCATTCTGCCCCATTATTCCCTGATACTGAGAATGAAAACACGACTCCTCTTATTCCAGAAGGCGATTCATTTTTTGACGAAGACGATATTTTTGCTTCGCTTTCGACCACAGCTCAACCGATTCAATCGGCAGCTTCACACGCGCCTCCCCAAACAATACCTCAACCAACACCTCCGCAAGTTGCACCGACACAGCCGCAAATTGTTGCGCCGAGCTTGTCTCAAACCGCAACACCAACTCATTCACCACAACCAGCACAATCAATATCATCAAATAACAGAGAGCTGCTCGACGCCTTTATAAAAGGTGCAGGCCTAGACCCTTCACAAGTAAAAACAGATAATCCAGCCGAATTATTACTCAAACTAGGCCAATTAACCCGTATATCAACAGAAGGCCTGATGATGGCCCTAAGAGCTCGTTCCACCATAAAAAGTAGCTTTCGAGTAAACAAAACTATTATTGCGCCTATTGAAAATAACCCGCTGAAGTTTTCTGTCACATCGGAAGATGCTCTAAACATCATCTTTGCTGACGAAAAAACAGGCTATATGTCAGCAACAGAGGCCTTTAGCGAAGGATTCAAAGACCTTCAAACCCACCAAATGGCTATGATGGCGGGCATGCAAGCCATCATTAAAGAAATTACCGAACAATTCTCACCGCAAAAATTAGAACGAAATTTTGAGCACCAAAAAACAAGTGGCAATAGTTTTATGCCGGGTAATAAGAAGGCTAAAAACTGGGAACTCTACGAAATATTTTACAAAAAAATGACAGAAACACTGCAGGATGATTTTCAAAATGTGTACGGCGAAGAGTTCGCCCGAGCTTATGAAAATCAGATTAGAAAATTAATGTAAAAAAACGAGCAATCCGATACGAACAATTATTGTACAACAAGGTATACAAACAACTCAAACGTAAGACATTATCGTTGGAATTATCCTCTTATATAAAAGCGCCATTTTAAATTTCCAAAAGCGAAAACTCGACAACAAGCGAGTAAATTTCAACTATTCCCTTTTTCCTCTAAAACATGCAATAATCAAAGCCTTATAACAATAGAAACACTGTGAGCATATCAGCTCTTGCCTGAGCAAATATTGGCCAGACAATGATATACGTAACAAAGAATTCAGTGGAAGTTAATTAAGCGTTAATTAGAAGTTAATTTTCACTTTGTGAACCAACTCACAAGTAGTAATTACAGTAATCAGGTAAAACTAAATAAAAAGATAAGTACCTGTTCAGCGTGCTTAGGTTTTATTCCAAAAACGGCGACTTTTCAGAATGAGCATCACCGTTTCTGGGGCAAAACATGGGTATAACAGCTACAAAAATAATTGCGTAAAAGCACAGGACCACCAAATGACCAAACCAAACATCAAGCTTTTACTCCTTAGCATTTTCGTCTTCACCTTTTCAGGCTGCTCACTTTTCAAACCCATTCCCAATACGTTTAATATAGCCATCAATGCTGACGCGAAAGTTAATCCAGATAAAGACGGCCGCCCATCGCCAGTCGTATTACGAATTTACGAACTTAATTCAGATGCAATATTTAACAAGTCTGAGTTTTTTGACCTATACGATAATGACAAAGAAATTTTAGAAAAAACATTTGTGAATAAACAAGAAATGGAATTAAACCCAAACGAAAGTCGTAAAGTTGGTTTTGAGTTAAATTCGAAAACAAAGTTCGTCGGGTTTCTGGTCGCTTATCAAGATATTGACTCAGCAAAATGGCGTGAAGTTGTCGCTGTGGAAGCACGTAAACCAACGGGTGTTCCCGTTTATGGGCTACAAAGGCTTACGGTCAATCTACAAAAAAATAAAATCAACATCGAAAACAAGGATCAATAAACCATATGTCTTGGTACAGCAAAGTTGCTTGGTCTCAGGGTATGTTTGTGCAACCACAACATTTTCAACAGCAAACCCGCTATGTTGAAGATCTTGTTAGATCACGATGCGCTGGCATCACGCCATACGACTGGGGTATTCACGAACTTAAGTTTGATACTGAATTATTATCCCAGGGAAAAGTTGCCATAGAAAAATGCAGCGGCCGTTTTGATGATGGAACACCTTTTAATATTAAACACGCAGAAGATGGCCCCACCGTTCTCGATGTGCCTGAAATACAGTCGTCTACTTTATTCCTAGCATTACCACTTAGACGAATTGGTATGGGTGAAATTGACACGCAAAATGGTAACGAAGGACTCGCTCGTTACACCGCAAAAGAAACCATCGCAAGAGATATTATTGATAGCAACAGTAATGAAACCAGTTTGCAAATTGCTGATCTCAATTTAAGACTGGCACTGGATACCGAAAACCTGGGAGATTACACTACAATCCCACTTGCTCTGATTATAGAGCGACAGCCAGACGGGCAAATTGTACTCGACGAGAATTATGTGCCGCCCTGCTTAAGCTGTAAGTCTGTACCAAAAATAAATCGCTATATCGAAGAGCTGCAACAACTCATGGAGCACCGCTCAGAAACTCTGGCGAATCGAATCTCCGATGGTGGTCGTGGTGCTAATAGCTCATCTGAGATGGCTGATTTTCTTTTACTTCAAACCATTAATCGTTATGAGCCACTGCTGGAACATATGTCCAGAGCACAGGACATTCATCCTGAGTCTCTATACCAGTTATTTCTTCAAATCGCGGGTGAGCTAGCAACATTTACGAAAAAAAGCAGACGACCAGGTGATTACCCTGCCTACCAACATCAAGAATTACACAATACCTTTTCACCAATACTAGCCGAGTTACGACAATCATTAAGCACCGTACTCGAGCAGGCTGCCGTACAAATGGATGTGCAGCAGAAAAAGTTTGGCATCTACGTTTCGCCAATTACTGATCGCTCTGTTGTCACGAATGGTTTTTTTGTTCTCGCAGCAAAAGCATCAATGAATACCGATGACCTACGACGACACTTACCAGCACAGGCTAAAATAGGACCGGTTGAACAAATTCGCGAACTGGTAAACTTGCAATTGCCAGGTATTCCTTTTAGACCTATGCCGGCTGCGCCAAGACAAATCCCCTACCATTCCGGATACACCTATTTTGAGCTGGATAAAAACAGTGAGCTATGGAAACAATTTACCCATTCAGGTGGATTTGCGTTTCACATTGGCGGTGATTTTCCGGATCTTGAATTAGAGTTCTGGGCCATCAAAGAATAAAAAATAGAAAACTAGAAAATAAAGAGACGAGTAAAATAATGGCAGATGACGACGATATTTTTTCTCAACTGGGCGATAACGACAGAACAATTCTGCGTCCGTCTCCCCTGCCTTCCGGCGGTAATAAAACAATAATTAAGCCGACTCCCGGCGGTATGCAGCAACAAAACCCAAACACCTATGGCGCTCAAACATCACCACCTGCGCACATGTCACAGGCACCTGTTGCGAATCTGCACAATGTACTAGATCAAACCGAGACTAACGCAATAATTGCCGTCGCCAGACCGCTGCTGTCATTGCTAACACGATTAAGTCAGTCCCATCAGCACAATGATGTAAACGGATTGCATTCCAGAACTATTCAGGAAATTCGCAACTTTGAAGTAAACGCACAGCAAAAAGGCATCGATCCACAACATATTCTCATTGCCCGATATATTTTGTGTGCAGCAATAGACGAAACTGTTTTAAACACCCCTTGGGGCGCTAACAGTCTTTGGCCATCAAAAAGTTTACTTAGTACATTTCACCGTGAAAATACCGGTGGCCAGAAATTTTTCACTTTAATGGAACGTATGCAACAAAACCCCGGCGTTAACATTAATTTGCTCGAACTTATTTCTTTATGTTTGGCGCTGGGTTTTATTGGTAAATACCGGGTTGTTCAAGGCGGACAGAGCCATGTCGAAACAATTCGCTCTCAGCTTCATCAACAAATTGCCATGGTTAGAGGCGAATACGAACGCGACCTTTCGCCGCATTGCGAGGGCGTGTACATAAAACGCGCTGCAGATCGTAACATTCCGTTATGGGTTATCGGTGCTATCACCGGCGCCATTATACTTGCTGCCTATATTAGTTTTAGTGTGGCCTTGAATAGTGATGCCGAACCGGTACTTGAAAAAATCCAGACTATATATCCCACAGAAGCCGAATAATCTAAACAGCCATGAAAAATATAATTAAAATTCTGACCAATCCTTTGCTTCTATCCATTGTTGGCCTCATTGCCTTAGCCGTTATGGTTTGGTTTGGCGGCCCTATGATAGGCTTTAATGAGAGTAAACCGCTGGAATCAGAAATGTCCCGTCTGGTGACTATTCTCATTATCACCATTCTCTGGGGGCTAAATAACTTTCGCGTACAAAATAGAGAAAAGAAAAAAGACGCGGAAATGATGGGTGACATTGCAAGCTCAGGTAACGACCAGCCCAGTGCAGAAGACTCACGCACAAGTCAAGAAGCATCCATTATTCAAAAACATTTTCAAGATGCTCTCGCCGTGCTTAAAGCCAGTAAAAAACACGGTATACAGGGTAATACCCAGCCTATTCACGAGTTACCCTGGTACATTATTATTGGTCCACCGGGTTCGGGTAAAACTACTGCGTTAATAAACTCCGGTTTACGATTTCCCCTTGCCGACAAAATGGGGCAACAACCATTAAAAGGGATTGGCGGCACACGAAATTGCGACTGGTGGTTTTCCGATGAAGCCATTCTGGTTGATACTGCCGGGCGATACACTACACAGGATTCAGATGAAAGTACCGATAGTGCTGGATGGAAAAATTTTCTTAATTTATTAAAAAAACACCGACCCAAACAACCAATCAACGGTGCAATTGTCACTATTAGTCTTTCCGAACTTTTACTTCAAACCGAAGCAGAAAGACAGCAACATGCAAACCGTATAAAGTCTCGACTAAGCGAGCTGTATGACAATCTCGGGATTCAATTTCCGGTATATGTTCTCCTCACTAAAGCTGATCTAGTGGCTGGTTTCAACGAGTATTTTGACAACCTCTCCACCCATGAGCGACAACAGATATGGGGCACAACATTTCAAACATCAGCTACGTTTGAATCCAGATTTGATTTAAGCCTCTTTAAAAATGAATGGGACGCCTTACTACGTAGGCTTAATGATCGACTGCAATGGCGCATGCTCGAAGAACGAGACCTTTCCCGCCGCGCATTGATACTTGGTTTTCCTTCTGAAATTGCTGCACTAAAAGAAATGACGTCTCAATTTCTTGATGCCGCTTTTAAACCCAGCAATTTTGACAAGTCCGTTAATCTTAGAGGTATCTATTTCACCTCCGGCACTCAAGAAGGCACACCTATTGATCGCGTTATGGGATCACTTGCCAGTAACTTTGGGTTAAACCGGCAAACCATACCCGCATACAGCGGCCAGGGAAAAAGCTTTTTCCTCACCAATTTATTCCGAAATGTTATTTTTCCTGAGTCCATGCTTGCTGGTACAAACCGAACCCACGAGCAAAAACAGACCTGGATGCGCCATGGCGCTTATGCCGCTGCATTTCTTGCCACTATCACTTCAGCCGGGATTTGGACGTCTCAATACGCCGATATCAATTCACAAATTAACGCCATGGACGAACATATCGAAGCGTATTACAGCACGACTGAAAATGTTTCCGAGGTTGATCAAAGTCCGGTGTTATTACTACCAGCTCTAGAAGCTATTGCTGCCGCTCAAAAAAGTGCAAGTGAAGATACGCGAAGCCTTTTCAGCCAATCAGGCCTGAGCCAAATGCGCTCTCTTGGACCAGCAAGTGACGAGGCGTATCTTCGTATTTTAGAAAATGGATTTTTTCCTCGAATTGTAAGCGTACTGGAAAGTACGCTTACCGATCGTAACTCATCATCTGACACACTATTTATTACGCTTAAAGCCTATTTAATGTTGGCCAACAGCAATCGTCTTGAAAACGAGTTTATACAAAAATGGTTTGAAAATTATTGGGAATTACAGTTTCCCGGTGATGGAGCAAAACAGGAAGCACTCAATACACACCTGAATAAAACATTAGATAAAGGCTTCGAACCCATTTTACTAGACCAGCGTGTCGTAAAAAATGCACGTTTTATTCTACAAAAAGTACCACTTGCAGAACGTATTTATGCCAGCATTAAACAACAGGGTGATAATGTGCTGGATGTTTTTTTTCTTACCAGCCTAATCGATACAGATGCACATCCTTATTTTATTAATAAAGACAATGAAGAAGAACCATTAAATGGAATTCCCGGCCTTTTCACCAAAAACGGCTACGAATCATTCTTTATGGAAGAAAGTATACAACGCAGCAAAGAATCAACAAAAGATGACTGGGTTTATGGTCAATCTGAAAACCCAGAAAAAACAAAAATCAATCCAGATGTTTTACATAAAAATATTGAGCAACTTTACATTGCAGAATTCATCAAACACTGGACCAAGCTTTATAGCAATATAAAAATTGCTAGCTTCAACAATTTTGAACAAGGTATAGAAATGATGGAAGTACTAGCCGGCAGAAATTCAGCACTACTGTCTGCCTTGGATGCCATCAACATCAACACCGATCTTCGTAACAAACCTAATGCACTACAAAAACTAGGTGGCAACCTCAGTAAACTGGGAAAGTTTGGCAAAAAGGCAGCAAAAACAAAAGCCGCCAAATCAGATATTCCTTTAACACCCGTTGGTATCAGTTTACGTAAACATTTTACTAAATTAATTGAATTATCTGAAACAGTTGACGGCAAACCACCCGGCATTACCCGGCATTTAACTTCACTCATTAAATTACAGGAATATTTAGGTGCACTGGCAACCGCACCCGAACCTGACTCAGCCGCACATCAAGCAAGTATTACCCGGTTAAAATCCAACGGTAAAGATATTATAGGTAAGCTTCAACGTGATTCAAAACGTTTACCTGCGCCAATAAACACCTGGGTAACGGCCATTACACAATCCAGCTGGAAAAATATGTTACACGCCAGTCGTCGTCATATTAATGGCCAATGGGATAACGTCGTGCTGGATAAATACAATCAAAGCATTAAAAATCGTTACCCAATTTACAAAAGCAGCTCACAGCAAACCAGCCTTGAAGACTTTTCTGATTTTTTTGCGCCCGATGGTATTTACCAAAGCTTTATCAAGCAAAATATCACGCCATTCCTGAAAATCACATCAAGAAGCTGGCGATTAAAATCACTGGAAGGAAATAATATCGGTTTCTCCAATCGAAGCTTACAGCAACTAAGACGTGGAGATAAAATCAGCAATGCCTTTTTCCCCAAAGGCGCTGAATCTATTAGCGTCAAGTTCCAGTTAAAGCCCAGCCATCTGGATGCCAAAGTTAAACGTTTTGAAATGCGGCTTGATGATGAAAAAGTGACATACCGACACGGGCCCACTCGTACCACAAGCCACAAATGGCCATTTACTGATGATCCTCAATCAAGCAGGGTTAATATAAGGTTCGAAACCAGTGGTAGTAAAACAGAAGTTAAGAAAAAAGGAACCTGGGCATTTTTTCAATTGCTAGATGCGTCGAAAGTGAAAACTACCGGCAGTGCAGATAAATTTAAAGTCACATTTAGTGTGGATGATGGTTACACCGCAAAATATGAATTAAAAGCCAACAGCACAACTAATCCTTTTAACTTATCTAACGTGCACGCATTTCGCTGCCCAACAAAACTGTAACGAGGCGTTTATGTCAGCGGGATATTTTGGCAAACTACCGATGAGAGGTGACTTCATTCAACGAAATATGTCCGCTGAGTTTGTTCACACATGGGACAATTGGCTGCAAAGTGTTATCGCAACCAGCCACCATAACCTTGGGCATCAGTGGCTTGATCATTACCTGGTATCACCAATATGGCGATACCTTATTCCGCAACAGTCTCAAACATATCAATTAGGCGTTATGTTACCAAGTGTAGATAAAGTCGGACGTTATTTCCCTTTTACCATTAGCGTCAATATTACACCCAAAGTAGATGCATCTCGCATTATAAGCAAGAATCGAGACTGGTTTAATATGGCAGAAAATATTGCACTACAAGCCCTTAATGAATCTATCGATTATGAACAACTAAATGCGATTATTGATGAACTTGAACCTCGCGATAATATAACTGAATTTAATCAGGGACGTCGAATCAGTTTTCGTATACCTGTAGATAAATTCACTTCCATCGAAAATGCGTTAGAAGAGTCTCGACAATATCTACCGGCTAAACCTAAATTTAATTTCAGTTACTGGTGGAACGAAGGCAACCAGGAAAAACCCGGCAATCTGATTTGCTGCGAAGGCATGCCTGATGACAATATTTATATCGCTATGCTGGA
>JAOTSL010000073.1 GCA_029864945.1 Gammaproteobacteria bacterium | reverse complement strand
CTTTTAAAAGCTTCCGCAAACCGAGATAAGGCACAACACTATTGTTATGAATATACGTGAATATAAAAAACGCCAAAAAAATCTGCTAAAAGCAATCGGCCTTAACAGCGCAGCAATTATCCCTACTGCAACAGAAAAAACACGCAACAGAGATGCAGATTTTCCTTTTCGCCCGGACAGCGACTTTCGTTATATTACCGGCTTCAACGAGCCTGAGTCGGTGGCGGTATTCATTCCAGGTCGCCTATCTGGTCAGAAAACTAGCCAGAAAGCTAGCCAGAGAAAAGGGCAGTACGTTTTATTTTGTCGCGAAAGTGATCCGCTTATGGAAATCTGGAATGGACGTCGCGAAGGCATAGAGGGCGCAACAAATAATTATCAGGTTGATGAGGTTTTTCCTATTTCCCAGCTCGACGAAATTTTGCCCACACTGCTAGAAAACGTAGAGCGCGTTTATTACAGCATTGGATACGATGAGTCATTTGATAAACGCTTAATGGAATGGGTAAACAAAGTGCGTAAAAAAGCCCGCACAGGTATTTTAGCACCGCAGGAGTTTCATTCTCTGGATCATATCATTCATGAAATGCGACTCATCAAAAGCGACACTGAAGTAAAAATCATACGCGAAGCCTGCAAAATTTCAGCTAAAGCCCACATTAAAGCAATGCAAGCCTGCAAACCCGGCATTCGTGAATACGCTGTTGAAGCAGAACTGAATCATACTTTTACTGCACATGGCTGCCCAGCAGCTTACACATCCATTGTTGGCAGCGGTGAAAACGGCTGTATTTTACATTACACCGAAAACAATGCAGTACTCAAAGATGGCGACCTATTACTAATTGATGCCGGTGCCGAACTCGATTGTTACGCATCCGATATTACGCGCACCTTTCCTGTTAACGGAAAATACAGCCCTGAACAAAAGATAATTTACGAAATTGTTCTCGCAGCACAGTTGGCCGCCATAAAAAAAATAAAACCCGGCAACCACTGGAACCAGCCACACGAAACTGCAGTAAAAGTACTAACTAAAGGCTTGCTCGATATTGGTCTGCTAAAAGGCGATCTAAACAAACTAGTCAAAGATCAGGCCTACAACCAATTTTATATGCACCGTACCGGACACTGGCTCGGAATGGATGTACACGATGTTGGTGATTATCGAACAAAAGGCAAATGGCGAAAGTTTGAACAGGGAATGGTACTCACCGTAGAGCCAGGGCTTTACATCGCAGCCAACGCCAAAGGTGTCGCAAAAAAATGGTGGGATATTGGTGTTCGTATTGAAGATGACATACTTGTGACTAAAACCGGTTATGATATTTTATCAAAAGACACACCCAAAACCGTTGATGAAATTGAAATAGTGATGCAAAAAATGTTATGAGCAAAAACAGCCAATACGATGTTTTAATTATTGGCGGCGGCATGATCGGCGCCAGCATGGCCTGTGCACTTGCAAGCCTGCCTTTACGTATTGCAATAGTAGAAGCATTTCCTTTTCGCTCAAATAATCAACCCAGTTACGATGCCCGCAGCATTGCACTGGCCTATGGTAGTAAACGTATTTTTGAAACGTTAAACCTGTGGTTAGCGATTAAAAAAGACGCAACGCCCATCGAACATATTCACGTTTCGAATAAAGGGCAATTTGGCGTTACGCGAATTAATGCACAGGACGAACACCTCGACGCGTTAGGCTATGTCATTGAAAATCGCATTATCGGCAACGCACTACTCAGTGAAATTGAAAAACACGATAACATAGACCTCATTTGCCCAGCAAAACTCGAGAGCCTGGATATTTCTACTGACAAAGCCAGCATCACTATTGTTCAAGACAGCAAGAATCAGAGCAGTAAAAAATATTCACTTGAAGCAAAATTGATAATTGGTGCTGACGGTGGTAACTCAAAAGTTCGCGAACTGCTTTCGATCGAGTCCACCAACAAAGATTACCAACAAACCGCCGTTATCAGTAATGTGACACCGGGTAAACCACACAAAAATATCGCTTACGAACGCTTCACACAGCAAGGTCCAATTGCTGTATTACCCATGACAGATAAACGCTGCTCGTTAGTACTAACAGTGAATACTGATCAAGTAGAAAATGTATTATCTATGAATGATGAAACATTTTTAAGCTACCTGGAAGAACGATTCGGCTACCGTACCGGTGGATTCACCAAAACGTCAAAACGGTTCAGCTATCCGTTAAGCCTGATGAAAATTAAAGAACACCATAAACCCCGCGCAGTGATCATAGGTAACGCCGCCCACACATTGCATCCCATTGCTGGCCAGGGTTTTAATCTTGGTATTCGGGACGTATCGTCACTCGCAGAAGTTATTGCAGATGCACTGAAAAACAACCAGGATATTGGTGACGCTAACGTGTTAACAAAATACCAACAACAACGAGAAAAAGATCAGCAAAAAGTTGCCTTTATTACCGACAACCTTGCAAATATTTTTTCCAATGAGTTCTATCCACTCGCCAAAGCGAGAAGCAAAGGTTTATTGCTTGCGGATTTATTTCCCGCTGCAAAACATTTGCTGGCAAAAGAAGCCATGGGGATCAGCGGCAAACTGCCCAAACTCTCACGAGGTCTGCCACTATGAGCAAAAATACCGAATACGATATTATCATTCTTGGCAGCGGCATGGTCGGAACCGCCCTCGCCTGCGCTTTAGGTGATATTAAGCTGCGTGATAAAAAATTACGCATTGCTGTTCTTGATAAAAAAAAGCCAGATATCAGCTGGCCCATAGAAGGTTATGACCTACGAGTAAGCGCACTAACCAGCGCCTCTCAACAAATTCTCACTCATATTGGCGCGTGGGAAAAAATGGCGCAGCTACGCATCACTCCTTTTACAGACATGCACGTTTGGGACGCAACAGGAAATGGTGAAATAATATTTAGCAGCGCAGAAATCGGCACAGCTTATTTAGGGCATATTGTTGAAAACACAGTAACACTCAACGCTCTATTTGAGCGCATGGGTCAACTTGAAAACATTGATTACATCGAACCAGTCAATACAAAACAAGTTTCTTTTGATGAAAACCATGCGACGCTTTCGCTTGATGATGGCCGCACCTTTAAGGCAAAGCTAATTGTTGGCGCCGACGGTGCAAACTCCTGGTTACGCAACACCACCAACATTCAAATTAACAGCCGTGATTATTCACAAAAAGGGCTGGTCACAACGGTAAAAACAGAGCATCACCACAACAACTGTGCACGACAACGATTTTTACCAACCGGCCCACTAGCATTTTTACCGTTACCTGACGGATATTGCTCCATCGTCTGGTCAACCAACTCTGAAGAAGCCGACAGACTGGTTAAACTACCAGAAGACCAGTTTATTACCGAACTACAAACCGCATTAAACGCGAACGAACTAGGAAACATTGAGTCCATTGCTTTCAGAGGTGCTTTTCCGCTAAAAAGACAACACGCAACCCAATACTGTAAAAGCAGACTAGCCCTGGTTGGTGATGCTGCCCACACCATCCACCCACTTGCCGGACAGGGAGTGAACCTTGGTTTTCTCGACATTGCCACCTTAGCCGAAGAAATTATTCACGCGACACAAACAGGTCGAGATGTTGGCAGCTTACAAATGCTGCGCCGATACGAACGGCGACGAAAAGGTGACAATGCATTAATGATGGGATCAATGGACGGATTTCACACACTATTTGCTAACGATAATAATACCCTCTCCGCTATTCGAAACTTCGGCCTTAATCTAACGGACAAATTAACACCAATAAAATCCCATATCATTAAACATGCCATGGGAATAGACAGACAAACACCGTTAACCAACCATTAATTACTTGTGAAAAACAATTACCTGAGCGACTATCCTATGGGTGACCATCGGAATAAAAACTGCAATAGAAGATGGTTCGTATTAGGGTATATTTACACTTGGCTTCTATTGGAGAGTTTTATGCCCAGGAAAATGTTTAAGAAAAGAGAATAAGAGAATAGAGAATGCAGGGCGTACAAAAAAACGGCAGCAACATATACCTTGTTTCAGACGACCTCCAACCTTCAGGCACAATCTCCTGTTTTTTGGAACAACGCTCTATTGCCCATATCCCATGCACTACCGCCAACATATTTAACATTATTAAAAATGAATCCAATGCAGCATTTTTTTTGTTTGATTTCGACAACATATCTCTTTCTTCTCACGATACATCTCTCTTAAAAATAGACAAAAAACAAAACACTACTTACATCGGCATCTCTTCTAATACGAACATTCAAAATCGTGTAGATAAACTAAGACTTGGCTGCAGCATATTACTAAACCTCTACTCTGAACTCGTATTACTATCCGACATTATCAAGCATTACGCTCACTATAACCCCGCTTCGCCAGGCGGCATCCTTTTTATCACCTCTAAAGCCAGCAAGCACACTGAACTTGTAAAAGCACTCGAAGCACAACAAATTTCAGTGACTGAAACCAGTTCGCTCGAATCAATTGAAACAGAACTTAATACAAACGTACCCGGATTAATTTTGCTTGGTTCACCGCTCAGCGACATAAGCTTCTCAGAACTAATATCAATCCTTTCACAAATGCCCAGTTACTCCTGTACGCACTTTGCCGCGCTTCCTGACAACAACAGTCAATGTGAATTAATTAGATCGACAAACCTCACACTATTATCTACACCAACAAATGGATTATCGCCAACACAACATTTTTCAAGTCAAATATCCAGACTAATCACAACCGACAGATATTCAAATATATCATTGCCCAATCTAAAAAAAGTTTTATTACGCTACAACAGCATGAGTGAGGCATTAAACTCTCACTCAATCGTTTCCATTACAGACGTCGCTGGCAACATCACTTTTGTAAACAATAAATTTTGTGAAATTAGCGGATATTCACGAGAAGAACTCATCGGCAACAATCACCGCATCGTAAAATCAGGACTTCATCCTGATGAGTTTTATAAAGAGATGTGGCACACCATATTAAACGGAAAGACTTGGCACGGTATAATTTGCAACTTAGGAAAAAGTGGTAAACCTTATTGGGTCGAATCAAGCATTATTCCTATGCTCGATTCAAACCAACAAACATATCAATATATTTCGGTTCGAACAGACATTACACAAATAAAACTTGCAGAAGAAGAGCTATTAAAACAGAAACGGGCAATGGATAACGCACAGGACGGGATGTGCATTATCAATTATGAAGGTCACTTTACTTATCTCAATAATGCCTTCGCTAACATATACGAACACGACACCACCGAAAGCCTACTTAACAAACACTGGAACGAGCTATATTCACACAATGAACTCCAATACTTTAAAGACGAAATATTTCCAGCAATAAAAAACTACAAAGGCTGGAGTGGAGAAATTATAGGGAAGAGTAAAAATGGTGACGAATTTGTTCATAGTCTTTCGCTTTCCGTATTGGATGACCGAAGTATCATTTGTAGCGTATGCGACATTACTACTCAAAAAGAAAATGAAAGAAATATACGAATAAATGAAGACAGACTTCGCCGAAGCCAGGTCTATGCAAATATTGGCACCTGGGACTGGGATATACAAACAGGTACGTTATCCTGGTCAGAACAAATAGGTCCTCTGTTTGGTTATCAGACAGAAATATTAGAAACAACCTACGATAATTTCCTCGCCGCTATCCACCCTGGTGATCGACAAAATGTTATTAATGCGGTAGCTGCATGTATAGAAAATAGAGATGAGTACAATATAGAATATAGGGTAGTTTGGCCTGATGGAACAATCCGTTATTTACTCGAACGCGGCGATGTAAAAAGAGATAAAAATGGTGCCCCCACCAATATGCTAGGCGTTGTACAAGATATTACCAAGCGTGTAGAGCTAACAAAAGAACTTATATCAGCAAAAGAAGACGCAGAAAAAGCAAATGCGGCAAAAACAGAGTTTTTATCAAACATGAGCCATGAGTTACGCACTCCACTAAATGCGATTATGGGATTTTCTCAACTATTTACTCTAGACAATAAATTAGCTCCCGATCTTCGTGAAAATGGGGAGGAAATATACATCGCAGGAAAACATCTTCTAGAGCTAATAAATGAAGTCCTCGACCTAGCAAAAATTGAAACGGGTAATATTGAACTATCGCTGGAACAGGTACCTATCACTAAGCTTTTAGGTGAATGCAATACACTTTCGCAACCATTTGCAAAACAAAATAATATACAACTACAGATAACGCCATATATAACGGACACCTTCGTTTTTGCAGACTACATGAGACTCAAACAAGTTATTCTTAACTTAATCTCAAATGCTATAAAATATAATTCCATAAATGGTAGCGTTTCGGTTACCTGCACTCAACCTAATAGTGAAAAATTTAGAATTAACATAAGCGATACTGGCCAAGGAATTTCTGATTCTCAGAAGGAAAATCTTTTCCAACCATTTAATCGATTAGGCGCCGAAAACTCAGGTGTTGAGGGGACGGGTATTGGACTGGTAATCACCAAACGATTAGTTGATTTAATGAATGGCACAATTGGTGTGGATAGCAACGTAAACAGTGGCAGCACTTTCTGGATTGATATTCCCTGCAAATCAGACACAAAGCAACATGAAGGGAGCTTAACCCTTAAACCAAACAAAAAAGAAAAATCTGCGTTTTTTGGAAAAAAAGTACTTGTTGCAGAAGACAATCCTGTTAATCAAAAGCTGATATTACAACAGTTAAAAACCATCGGCCTTTCATCCCAAATAGCGAGCAATGGAATTGAAGCATTTGAACTGTGGCAGAAAAATAAATATGATTTGCTACTCACAGATTGTCACATGCCTGAGATGGATGGATATCAGTTAACAAAAAAAATTCGATTAGAAGAGGAGGCTAGCAACGAAAATCACCGGACACCTATTGTAGCTCTAACCGCTAATGCACTTAAAGAAGATGAAGAAAAGTGTATATTAATTGGCATGGACGATTATATTGCCAAACCGGTAAAACTGAATCATTTGAAAAAAATAATTCAGCAATGGCTACAAATTCAAACCAACCCCATTTCTGATAACAATATATATATCGACACCTCCAACCAAAAAAGCCTGCCTATTGATATAAATATTTTAAGAGAACAAGTTGGTGAGCAACCCGAAATATGGAAGCAAATTATCGACAGCTTCATTTCAAATACACCTGAGCTAGTTACCGAATTAAAAACAGCACTGCAAAATAATGACCTCAATGCTGTGTCGTTTGTTGCGCACAAGATAAAATCAGGTGCGCGATCAATAGGCGCGAATAAATTGACCGAAATTACCCAGTCTATTGAAAGCTTTGGAAAGCTCGAACAAAAATCAGCTATTTTAGAGCTGCAACCAGCATTAGATCGGGCAATAAGTGAAGTTATCTCATATACACAATCCAATGAAATAATTTCTCAAAAAGAACCACCTGCCGATTTACTTTCTGGCGCTCATATATTAACCGTTGACGATGACAAGTTTACATTAACCCAACTCGGCATGGTGCTTGGAACATTAGGTATCCATAAAGTAACAAAAGCTACCAGTGGTGAAATGGGGCTCGACATACTCAAGTCTAAAAAGAATACATTCGGTGCAGTAATTTGTGATTTAAATATGCCCGGAATAGATGGCATAGAGTTTCTTCGGCATCTTGCCGCACTGAATTACAAAGGTGGTGTCGTTCTAATCAGCGGAGAAGATAAACGCGTATTGAAAACCGTTGGTGATCTCGCAAAAGCCCATAAGCTAAACATGCTTGGCGCATTAGAAAAACCGGTGACTCAAGCCGATTTACATCAAGTTTTGAATAAACTTCAGGAAGTCACGCCGAAAGCTTTTCGCTCTGAGTCATCAGTATTAACCGCAGATGACTTAGCCAATGGAATAAGGAATGATGAACTGATTGTTTATTTTCAACCACAAATTGATGTAAAAACAAAACAATTTATCGCCGTAGAAGCGCTCGTTCGATGGCAACACCCAGAAAAAGGCATGATCCCGCCAGATAATTTTATTAGCATTGCAGAAAAAAATGGCCTGATCGACTTACTAACAGATGCCGTACTGGAAAAATCAATTCATCAGAAAATGCTTTGGCAAGCACAAGGCGTTGATCTGCAACTTTCCGTTAACTTTTCCTTATCTTCCCTCAATCGTCTTGAGCTACCCGAAAAACTGGCGGTACAAATCGAATCACAAGGCATGGAGGCATCTCAATTAATATGCGAAGTTACAGAAAGCGGATTGATGCAAGACATGACTATTTCACTTGAAGTACTAACCAGATTGAGACTAAAAGGCATAGGCCTGTCTATTGATGACTTTGGTACAGGTTACTCAACAATGGAACAACTCCAGCGCATTCCTTTTACAGAACTAAAAATTGACCGGGCTTTTGTAAACGACGCAGGAAAAAATAATGATGCACGAGCAATACTGGAATCAAGCGTTGCGCTGGCCAAAAAACTCAACCTAAAAATCATCGCTGAAGGTGTTGAAAACCAAGAAGACTGGGACCTAATTGAAAAACTAGAGTGCGACGTAATCCAAGGTTATTTTGTTTCAAAGCCGATGCCCGGCGATGAAATCATAAACTGGAAACAAAACTGGGATAAAACACTAAATTAATGCTTACAACCCTGATCGTAAGCGCGTACCCCGAATAATTGACATTGTTAATTCATCAGACGAAAAATCCGTGGGGAAATAAGCACCCGATACCTTTGCATCATGAATACTAGCGCCAACCATTTTAGCTTTTGTAAAATCAATCCCTCTCAAGTCCGAATTCCGGAAATAGCAGCCAGACAAATCCAGCCCTTCCGCATTTAACCCCTGCAAATCAATTGCACGAAAATCACAATTAACCAAGTCAGGCACCTTACCTTTGTCACGATGGTAATTAAATTCCTTAATCTTTCCATCACGCAATAATTGATACATTGCATCTTTTTTAATTTCAGGTGTTTTAGTATGAGTCATAATTAATCCTGTATCTGTAAATCAGTAGCTTACCTTCGTTATCGGACAGATACTCAACAATATTTAATAAAAAGACAACAAGAGATACCGTTTTTAATAACTAATTAAAAAAAACGCTACTTAACACCAATCATTCGATCATTTACATTTTGAACCGGTCGAATGCTTTTGGGGAATATCTTCGCAAAAGCAACAACTTGAGCCGAAGAAACAGGTGCATGAGTCGTTAAAATATTCCAGTTAACACCTTCAGAGCAAGGTGGCGTAGTCAAAGACCCGCTGTAATTGAAATACCCTTTATCTGCGGGCAACAAATCCTCAACCCTCAATATACCAGGGACAATTGCCTCACCTTTAGCCGTTGGCATAACCTTCCAAACTGGGGAAAGAAAGCTATTATTGGCCCCTCTATCAAACAATACTGCGACTACGGCTAATTGACCATCATCAGATTTGTGTACCAGATGCGCCACCAAATCAGCATGTTTACCATGAATCTGATGCTCACTTGGGCTATGAAAGTGAAATTGCAGTAAATTGTATTTTTTCCCGCCAATCAATGCCGAACTACCCGCTGCATAATTAACCTGAATAGTATGCCCATTATTGACTACAACCGAATCAGTAGAATCACTGTAATCAAACTCAATATCCCGCAAATTCATTTGGTGTTCGCCAGCGATATTAATAGGCGACTGAGTATTACCGCTTTCACATAAGCCAAACTCGTCAGATAGTGAAGCCCAATGCGATGGCCCCTCCATACCCACATAACTCCAGTGCTTATTACCAGAAGCGTGGTGACCGCTATCGTTATGATCACCACCGCCAGTGCAACCCGTGGAAAGCCCCAAAACACTTAAAGCCAATAATATCTTTTGCATGTAAACCATCCCTGAAAAATTGAATAAAATATTGTCGACACGCTTATCAAACATCAAAATATTTTCCATAATTGAGAATAATAATATGAGATAAGCCAAGGCATATCAATGTTACTGTGATTCTCAAAGAGATCTAACTTTGGATGAAAGTACAATTAACATATAACGTACAATCAGGATAAAAATATAGTCAAATACGCTAGGAATAAAAAACGCCTGATTTATTACCAGACTATGCGGTTATTTGCTAAAATCGCCGAAAATAATCGGTTTCATAATTTAAAAACGAGGAAAACGAATGAAGATTTTGGTTGTTGGCAATGGAGGCAGAGAACATGCCTTGGCCTGGAAAGCAGCACAATCAGCCAATGTCGACATGGTGTACGTGGCACCTGGTAACGCTGGCACCGCATTGGAGTCTAAGCTGGAAAACATTAACATAAGCAGCTCAGACACCAACGGACTTATCGACTTTGCCAAAACACAGAATATTTCTCTCACCATTATAGGCCCCGAAGCGCCATTAGTTGAGGGAATCGTCGATGCGTTTCAGGCGGAAGGACTGGCCTGCTTTGGCCCATCAAAAGGTGCGGCACAGCTTGAAGGCTCAAAGGCATTCACCAAAGACTTTCTTGCCCGGCACAATATTCCCACGGGAGCGTACGGAAATTTCACCGATATTGATCAAGCTGTTGCTTATGTGAAAAAAATCGGCGCGCCAATTGTTATCAAAGCAGATGGACTGGCCGCAGGCAAAGGTGTGATTCTCGCTCAGACAAATGAAGAAGCAATAACCGCAATAAATGACATGTTAGCGGGTAATGCATTTGGCGATGCAGGACACCGTGTCGTAATTGAAGAATTTTTGTACGGCGAAGAAGCCAGCTTTATTGTAATGGTCGACGGAAAAAATATTCTACCACTGGCAACATCTCAGGATCATAAAGCCAGAGACAACGGTGATACCGGCCCTAACACTGGTGGCATGGGCGCATATTCACCTGCGCCAGTTGTGACGCCCGAAATTCATAACCGAATAATGAAAGAAGTAATCGAACCTACGGTAAAAGGGATGGCCGATGAAGGAAATCCCTATACTGGATTTTTGTACGCTGGCGTTATGGTTGCCCCTGATGGCACGCCAAACGTGCTGGAATACAATTGTCGTTTTGGAGACCCAGAAACACAACCAATTATGATGCGGCTGAAGTCTGATTTATCCGAATTGTGTTTAGCTGCGTTAGAAGGAAAGCTAGACTCACAACAGGTTAACTGGGATCAGCGCTGCTCTGTTGGCGTTGTGCTAGCGGCTGGCGGTTATCCCTACGATTACGCTAAGGGTGATGAAATTAGCGGCCTAACTACGGAAGCCTCTGCTGATTGCAAAGTGTTTCACGCTGGTACAGCACAAAAAAATGGCAAAATAACAACCAATGGCGGCCGCGTACTTTGCGCTGCTGCGTTGGGTAATACCGTTACTGAAGCACAGGCAGCTGCTTACGAGCTAGTTAAACAAATCAGCTGGGATAATGTTTATTACAGAACGGATATCGGGCATCGAGCAATATCCAGGGAAACCAAATAGCGTTC
>JAOTSL010000261.1 GCA_029864945.1 Gammaproteobacteria bacterium | reverse complement strand
AATATTCTATATACTCCACCAACCTCAATCGCTTTCCAAATATTGTAATTTAAACGATGAATAGACAATAAAGTATGTGTGGTTATCAACTTGCGCAATGAATCGGCTTCGTTAAATCGGCTACGACGAGCGGCCAGTTTATCGGTCCATTCCAACTTTTGTGTTATATCAAAACTCCAGTCCAACGAGGCCACTTCTTTACGGCTGGCTTGTGCACTTTGAGGGCTCAAATCACTTAACCAGGTGTATCGTCCCAATGCGTTAAAGCGATCGTTGTTTATTGGGCGTAAGGCGATTCCAATACTCCGTTCGTCATAGTATGCCGTTAATGCTTGCGTACTCAGGTTCTTGCTTTGGCTGTAATGCTGTTTCGCTAATAGACTGTAACTTGGTGTTAACTTGTACGTGACATCGTTATTGGTCATAAGCTGCAATATTTGACTATCGCCCCACTGTCGATGCGCTTCGTTTCGGCTAAACAACTTCCAGCGACGGCCCTGTTTGTATTTGATCGTACCACCCAGGGTTGCGCCGTTAAGTCGGGTGTTGCTGCCAACAGCGGAACTGTAATCGCCCGACAACGTAAAACTCCAGCCTTCTTTTTCTTTCCATGTGCGCTCCGCGCCGACTAATGAAACATCTCTCTCACTGCCGGACGCACCTCGTTGACGTTGATACTCACTGTAGAAACGTCCGTGACGACCCAGCGCGGTTTCCTCACCCACGACGGTACTTTGTTGTTCAGTCCCCGCTTGTTCTGACAATCGCTCACTGAGGTACAGACGCGAATCACCGATACGGTAACTGATGCCGGCCTCGGCTGATCGATGATCATTGCCCCACGAGCCGACGCCATTGACAGCAAGCTGCTTGAAGGCTTGATAGGTCACCCCTAGATGAACTTCTTTTTGTGTTTCGCCGATCAGGCCATATTGTAACGCGGCCTCTGTGCTGAGTTTGTCACTGAAACGATTATCAAGTCGTATTGCACTGAGTAACTGCGATGTCGGCGTAACACCTAACACGTCTCTGTTTTGTAGTTCACTGCTTAACGTCCAGCTTTCTTTTTCGTGCTGCCACAATAAAGACGTTGTGTGTAAGGCGTCCTGTCCCCTGCGATTAAGGCGCTCATGTCGAACCTGCATTATATCGTCAGCGGTTATTTTGTAACGCAGGCCGGCGCCAATATCATCGCGTTGATGATCAGCACTGCCCTCACTACTGCTACTAAACCCTTCGCCAACGTGGGTAACAAAGGCGTCAGCAAACACACGTCCTGGAAAACCGACCCATTCACCCAGGTCTGCTTCCTGATTCACCTTCCACGCGGTACCTTGGGTTGCGCCAAATGGCGTTTCAGTAAACGTGAACCCACCGTCGTCACTGTGTTGTTTTAATTGCACGCCGCTGCTTCGCGCTATCTCTACGCGCAATCGCGTATAGTCAGTCATCCGAATTTCGGTGTTAATCCCTTCTAATCTAAATTCACCGTCCGCCCGGCTTTCCTGTATACCGGTTGCCCCAATGGCCACATGATCACCCAACTGCTGGCGCACCATACCGCCGCCAGCCAATTGAGCTGGATTATCACTGGCGTAATCGTAATCCACCATGATGCTCACCGGATTTCCTTCACCGCCACCCAGATCAATCAAACGACTACTGCGACTAAGCGCCTTGACCGGTTTCATAAATATCAGGCGGCCCCGGTCGTAGCTGATTTGGTAATCTCGACCCCGCTGCTGGGGTAGTTGCTGAAGCAAATTGCCCGAGAGCTTGTCGCGAATTTCCAGAACCACTTGTTCGCTATCTTCAATCACGCCACGTTGACTCAGATAATACAATGACCCACCGGTGGCTTGAATTTCATTTTGAGTATGTGCTCGGCGGTTCTCTGCAATAAACACTTCCGCTTTCGTTTTCGGTTTTTGATAACGTGTACGGTCTTTTGTTTGATATTGTAACTGCGCACCAAAATAATTACGGCGAACATTGGCTAATGAGTTCTCATTCATTTGTACGAGATAATTACCCACCAACAACTTAAGCTCATCACTTTCGATAGATAAATAAAACTTACCCTGCCCTTTCATTTCATCAACCAGAATCGAGTCATCTCCATAAACAGAATAGGCTTTCTCCGGGTCAATGTTCGTCAACAATCGATCTGTTTCACTGGTATCCAAATCTTTAAACAATGAACGGTAATTTTGACGGCCCGTATCAAACGCGGAGGTAATAAGATACTTACCTTTAATCGTACCTTTGAAATAATAAGCCAGGCGTCCTTCGATGTATTCTTGTTGCGATTTCTCCATTCCGGCACCCGGTAAAAATCCACCGCCGTTCAGTAACCCGAACTCACCATCAGCAAACGCCAGGAAGAACATTTGATTATCGGCCACTTTAATCTCGCGCTCGATTTTACCAATATGGCCTTGAGAATCTTCAACCTCAATCAACACGGTATTGAGTCCAGGTTGTACGGGTAACAGTGTTGAAAAATAGCCGTTGTCATCGATTTTAATTTTGTGATCGTTAATCGTAATGGTATTGGAAACCTCTGTTTTACCCGAGACAGGTAAGCGAGCACTTTTCCACGTTTCGTTTTCCAATGGTAATTTCACACTCAAATACGGAACCGGCGTCGTCACCACAACAGGGTCATTATTTTCGTCTTTATCACTCACCGAGACATACACATCCACCAATCGAGTAAATCCCTGGGCGTTTCGGGTTTCCAGACTAAACACGTTTTCGCCGGGGGAAACCCGTATCGGCACATCAAAACGACCACTCTCACTCACCGGTGTTAATTCTCCATCAACCAGTAACGTATTTTCAGGGTCTGTACTGCCACGTAACGCGTATTCCACTTCAACCACGCCATTACGCAATTTCGTTCTTTCACCAACAAAACGCAGGTTTGATTTAATCTGATCATTATTCGTTAGCTCGCCGCTGACAGTCAAAACATCAAGCAATGGAATGTCGAGTGTTTTCTCCAAGAAACGACCTCGGGCATCATTCATGGTAATGGTTGCACTTTGTCCTTCTTCTGTATTTTCACCTAGCGCGAGTTTATCCTGAAAACGCCCATACTCATCTAACGCGATTTCTTCTTGATTGATAAATACCTTTGGCGATGTTCTGTATTGTTCACGCAAATGCGTGGCAATCACTTCCAATAAGTCACTTTTAATCTCAACGCGGCGATTCTTCTCTCTGCCTTCTTCTGTGCTATTACTTGCGATGGGGTTCGACTCACCTAATGCTTTCAATATAATGCGAGAAGGTGCAATGCCTAACGAAATTAATTGACTCTCAATCGCTTGTGCGCGTTTCAGCGACAACGAAAGATTATTTTTCTCAATACCGATAGAATCCGTATACCCTTCGATAATGATTTTTCGGTCAGGATGCGCACCAAGTTCTTTTGCAATAACACTCAATTTCTCACGCGCAGCCTCATTGACCCCGAACTCACCCAGCTCAAAACTGGCGCCCGTTAAACGCACATCTATTCGACTAGTACCACTGATGCCAAACGCACGGTATGCACTGATAACATAGGTGCCATCTTCGTACTCAAGGATGAATTGATAATAATAGTTTTTGCCGCTTTCAACAAAATGACCATTCTCATCTTTTCTATCCCACTCGACCATGGCGGCTGGCGCACCCGTGCCCATCAGTCTACGAATATTATTTCTCTCTTTATCCGTCACTAGCAACGTCCATCTTTCAATATTGTCACTGTCCGTT
>JAOTSL010000260.1 GCA_029864945.1 Gammaproteobacteria bacterium | reverse complement strand
CAGCCTCCTATATTGTTAATTTACATCATTAAAGCCATCATAATATCAATAACGTAAGCAAATATAAAACTAGTCACCCTTCTTACATCAACGACCGTCACAAGTTAGATTAAATAACAAGCATAAAAGAAATAAAACAAGTAATAGTCGCCATTCACTGACAATCTCCTAGTTGGAATCTGGTTTTTTCTCACATATAATCTAACGTTGTCATTTTGCATGTAATTAGTATCTGTGTTTACATGAGATATTTAATGTCCGTCCGTAAATAAGAGTTTTTCAATATCAAAGCGCTACACTGATATTGATTATAAAGACCATTTTTGGGTGGGCGCTAGTCATTATCTTAGTGATTTAGGATTTTGGTCTAGAGCTTAATGAGGGCAAAGAGGGATGATCGGCGTCTGATCTCATGTATATTCATGAATCTAAGTGCACTGATAGTTTGGCTGTTAATTCAATTTTATTAATTAAATTTTAACCAACACTAAAAGAAGAAATTACTATGGAAAAAGTGAATCTAGGCTTTGCAAAATTTTTGCAATTTGTTGTTATCGTATTTTTCACATTTGTATTGGCGTTCTATTTTGGCAGCTTACTGCTGATTCCTCTCGCTATCTTAATCGGCATTGTCGATTTATTGACAGCTATTGGGTTCAACGGTGTATTCGCTACCATCCTCGGTATTCCTGCCGTTGGCTGGGTTTGTTATGCTATTTACAACATTCCAAGTCTTTTTCAAGCATTACTTGATACAGGGATTAAACTGTACAAGCTTGGAACAGAGCAAAACAAAGCATTTGAAAGCATTTCAGATGCTTTAAAGCCGGCAGTTGGAGATGATAGTACTGCTGCACCAGAAAGTGCCCAACTTTCTGAAAAATCGGATGATTCCGATAATGATGCACCAACCAATGCTAAGCCAGCTTAAGCATTAACCGGTAAGTCTAAGACGGGGTGAATATAAATTCACCCCGTTTTCATTTGCACGCCGCCACATTAGCAATCACCTCATCAAAAAGTTAATTTCAAAATCCAGCACCTTATAAATAACAAATACACCCTTTAATTCAATCCGATTGTGATAGGCGCAATAATTGCTATCCTATAAAGTGTTAGTTAGTGTATTTAAATTCTTATATGTCTTGAATTTAAATAATTAGACCTTATTTAAGTAATACAGTAAGTTAAGGATTATAAACCCGACCACATTCGGGACACACATTGGAGGATTCACCCATGCATGTAAAAATGCTACTTGGCGTCATTGCTTTTGGTGTAGCACTCATCATATTTGCAGCCATCTCATCAGGCAACAAAACCGACCCTCGATTCACCATCACGTATTCAGATTTTTTACACAAAGTAACCGAACATCAGGTTTCAAAAGTGTATATGGATGGCCGCACTATTTATGGCATGGGATCTGACAATCAACCTTTCAGAACCGACGCTCCGGACGACCCTGGATTAATGGCTGATCTCATCAACAATAACGTTGAAATCAGCGCGTCTCCAGATGAAAAACAATCATTTCTTAGCTCAGTATTTGTTTCATGGCTTCCTTTCATCATTCTAATTGGTGTCTGGGTATACTTTATGAAGCGAAATCAGGGCGGTGGTGGCGGTGGTGCTGGCGGTGCCTTCAAATTTGGCAAGGCAAAACCTAAAACCTTCGAAGCTGGTCAGGTGAAAATCAAGTTCACCGATATTGCGGGCGTAGAAGAAGCCAAAGAAGAAGTATCAGAAGTCGTGGATTTTTTAAAAGATGCCAGTCATTTCACTCGCGTAGGCGGCAGAATACCTCGCGGAATTTTAATGGTTGGTAATCCTGGAACAGGTAAAACACTTTTAGCTAAGGCAATCGCCGGCGAAGCAGGCGTCCCCTTCTTTTCCATCTCAGGTTCAGACTTTGTGGAAATGTTTGTTGGTGTAGGTGCTTCTCGAGTACGCGACTTATTCACCGAAGCTAAAAAACAAGCTCCCTGTATCGTTTTCATCGATGAAATTGATGCCGTAGGCCGTAAACGTGGCAGCGGTATGGGCGGCGGTAATGACGAGCGCGAACAAACACTAAACCAATTGCTGGTTGAAATGGATGGTTTCGAAGGTAATGAAGGCGTAGTTGTTATCGCGGCAACCAACAGACCTGACGTATTAGATAATGCCCTACTTCGCCCAGGTCGATTTGATAGACAAGTCACCGTTCCATTGCCCGATGTTCGCGGACGAGAGCAAATACTTAAAGTTCACATGAGAAAAGTACCTTGTGGCGAAGAAATCGATGCATCAATAATCGCTAAAGGCACGCCCGGCTTTTCTGGTGCTGACTTAGCTAACTTGGTTAATGAGGCCGCATTGTTTGCTGCACGAGAACGTCGCGCGGTCGTTGTCACCCAGGATTTTGAAAAAGCCAAAGATAAAATCATGATGGGCGCTGAACGTAAATCCATGGTAATGAGTGAACAGGAGAAAAAACTAACTGCCTATCATGAAGCTGGGCACGCAATTGTTGGCTTATCTGTGCCTGATCATGACCCTGTCCATAAAGTCAGCATTATTCCTCGCGGACGAGCACTAGGTGTCACTATGTATTTACCTGAAGAGGATCGCCTCAGTTACAGCAAACAACGCTTAGAAAGCCAGTTATCCAGCCTTTATGGTGGTCGATTAGCTGAAGAGATAATATTTGGTGAGGACGCGGTTACCACTGGTGCATCAAATGATATTCAACGTGCAACAGAGTTAGCCACCAACATGGTTAAAAAGTGGGGCTTATCATCTGTAGTTGGACCTTTGGCATTCACTGAAGAAGAAGGTTCTGGCTACTTAGGGCAGGCACAAAGTGATAAATCAATGTCCGCCAGTACGGCAGAAAAAATTGATGTAGAAATCAGAAAGTTAATTGATAAGAATTATAAACGAGCGGAAGAAATTCTTAAAAGTAAACAGGATATTTTACATGCAATGGCAAAAGCCCTACTTGAATATGAAACAATTGATCGAAATCAGGTTGAGCAAATGATGAGAGGAGAAGAACCTACTCCACCTAGCGATTACAAAAACCCTGACGATAAACCACCAAGCAAACCTGACTCACCTACTGAAAACAAGGATGAAGAAAACCTCAAGCCAGCACATTAGCGTGTAGTCGACATAAATCATTTGGTTCAATGCAATCCCGCATTGAACCAAATTAATCTATAACCACAAGCACTTTCATCTAACACCTCACATGTATATTGTTTTCACACCCAATCTCTCACACGTTTTATATACTCCCTCTCTCCAGAAAAACGCCTTAACTTGACGTAAACATAACCAGACTGAAGAGTGACCTCACTTGAAATATCATCCCCATTAGCGGGCTTTTCACCTACAGAAACCAGCATAATCAACCCGGCTTCCAGTCAAAAAACACTCCACCGAAACAATTTCTCCCGTTTCCCACAAACAAAGAACGTTTACTGTTGATTTATCACTTGAGATAAATGACAATTTGAGCAACGCTTAAAATAAGCCAAATAATTAACTTAATAACCTAGTATCACCGTGAGTTAATTGCTAATTAAGAATAACATCCTAACTGTATGGGGTGAGTAAATAATAAATACAGAGTGCTTTTTGGAGGATTGAGATTCAAATCTCGTAATAAAATTACGTCTGTGATTTTTTGATAATAACCCTGACTAAACATCATAAAACCAGAATATTTCACGAATAAAATCGTAACTTTGAATAAACATAACGTATCACTTAGAGGGAGAATCG
>JAOTSL010000259.1 GCA_029864945.1 Gammaproteobacteria bacterium | reverse complement strand
GCACCAGGTCATGCAACGCCCGCATCCTACGCACCCTGAACGTCCGTATTGTTCGACCCAGCCACTGAATTTATGCGTAAGCCATTGGCGATAACGAAATTTTGTTTCTGATCGAATAACAATGCCGTGAATGTAACTGTGTGACTGATTAAAACAACTGTCCCACTGCCGTACATGATCACTTGAACTTCCATCCAGCGCTGCCTCATCGTGTTCGCTATAACAAAAACAGGTAGGACAAACTGATGTGCAATTACCGCAGGATAAACAGCGCTTCGCTATGTCCTCCCAGTAGTTTGCATCAAAGGCATTTTTTAAACCTGTTTGAATATCGATATTAGGTAACACCGGCCCACGAAAAGCTTTAACGGTTAAATGTTGCTGCGTAACCTGAGCCTGTTTTAGTTGATTGTTTTTATCACTTCCATCGCATTCATTAAGTGATAACGAGGCAACAATTAATTCTCCGGCAATAGAGCCAGTCGCTACCAGAAAGTCATCATCCAGCTCATCAAGAACAATATCATAGCCAGCCTGGGCTATTGGGCCATCGCCGGTGGAATGACAAAAACAAGTTTGTGCAGGGTGAGTACAGTTTACTGCGACAAGAAAAAGATTTTTTCTATGTGTTTCGTAATACGGATCAATATATGTTTGTTCAAGAAAGTGCTGATCCTGCAAACCTAGTGCGACTAGGTCACAATTACGAACACCAATAATTGCTTTCGGTTTTTCTGAGGGCTCTGAATCATTTACAGAGCCATTAACAGCACTGTTAACAGCACTCTCAAAAGACAAAGTGCCATCTTCAGCCTTGGCAGCCGACCATAACTTCTGTGATGGTTTAAAAACGAGCGGCTTAATACCCTGCGCAGCATTTGCCCAGGAAAACCAGCGCCCGGTTTGACTGCTGTTTAAACGATATAAGCCGGGCTGCTGCTCATCAGAAAAGTTTTGCGGCAATTGACTGGCGTCTTCCAACGCATCGTAAACAATAGCACCATCTTTAACCTGTGACCCATAAACATCATAACCCTTGAGTTCAAGTAGCTTTATCAATTGGTTGAAATCTGACTTGTTTAGTATCTTTTCGGGCATAAGACCTCAATGATAACTTGTTTTGTCACGTTACACGCGCTAACCTAATTTTATTGTATGCGTAAACTAGTGGAAGATAAACAACCATGTGTCTCGGTATCCCAATGCAAATATCTGCGTTTTCTGAGGAACACGAGCACATTGCCCACTGCATACAAGGCGGCATCAAACGAGAAGTAAACACCTACTTACTTAATGACAAAACACTCTCTACGGGTGATTATGTGCTGGTTCATGTAGGTTATGCCATTCAAATAATTGATGACGATGATGCAATGCAACGTCAGGCATTATTTAAAGAAATGAATAGCGAAAAAATGACTAAAGGTGATAAATCTGATGCATGAAATGTCAACCTGCCGATCACTTATCAAACAAATTGAAAAATCCGTACAAGATTATGTCGACTTTAAAATTCTAAGCGTTGATGTCTCAATTGGGCAGCTCACTAATATCGACATAAATGAACTGGAAGATCTGTTCCCACTGGCCGCACAAAATACCGTGGCTCAAAATGCAACATTAAATATTTTGTCTGTTGCACCTGATATTAACTGCCTCGACTGCGACAACAACAGCCTATCTGAAAACCGTGAACTCGTTTGTCCAATTTGTCACAGCACAAATACGATTCCACTTAACGGAACGGATATGTTACTAACAAATGTAGAACTTGAAAGTGAAGAATAGTCCGCAGCAATGGTTAACAAAAATTCGTGAAGTCAAATTTGATCGTACCATTCGAATACTCAATGTCTGTGGCGGACACGAAAGAAGCATATCCAACTCAGGCATTCGCACACTTTTACCTGAATACATTCAACTTATTCCCGGCCCTGGCTGCCCTATTTGCGTTTGCCCTACAGAATTAATTAATCAGTCCATTTCATTATCCCGTAACCCCGATATTATTCTCGCCTGTTTCGGGGATATGATAAATGTGCCCGCCAATAATAAAAAAGGTGAAATACAATCCTTAAGTGAGGCCAAAGCAATGGGCAGTAATGTCGAGGCCGTCGCCTCGCCAATGGAAGTAATAAAACTCGCAAACACTAATCAGGATAAAACAATCGTCTTCTTTGTGGCCGGATTTGAAACAACCATGGCACCCATTGCAGCCATGATTGAGCAAATTAATGCGACTTCGATTAAAAATATTAAGTTTTTAATCGCGGGGCGAAAAACCTGGCCAATTGTTTTTGAATTATTCAAAGACCAAGATCACGGAATAGATGGCGTTATAGCCCCCGGCCACGTCGCAACCATTATGGGCGCTCAAGAGTGGCAATTTATTCCCGATAGTCACAAGATACCTTGTTCGATTTCTGGCTTTACAGTAAGCAGTGTATTGGAATCTATTTATACTGTACTCAAACAGATACAAACCAAAAAGGCGTGTCTTAATAACTGCTATAAAGAAGCCGTTACCGATCAGGGTAATCTAACTGCAAAAAACCTACTGGACAAATATTTTGAAAACGATGACGCACCGTGGCGAGGAATAGGGCTTATTGACGAGTCGGGCTTTAAATTCAAATCCGAATTTACACATTTTGATGCTGCGAACTTAATTGAGACCACTACATCACCACATTTAACTCCTTACCTCGCATCAGGCTTTACACCCAAGTTAACAATAATCAATAAATCTGAATCACCAGCAGGGTGCGATTGCCCAAAAGTAATAATGGGAAAGTTATCGCCGTTTAACTGCAAATTATTTGATAAAGCCTGTACGCCATCAAATCCCATTGGCCCTTGCATGGTATCAGATGAAGGCGCATGTAATATCTGGTGGCTTAATGGCGAACACTTAAAAACTCAACAGGCGCAATTTTGCTCGACTTAGACCAACCGGAAAACAAAACAGCAAAAGCGCATAATCTTAATGCGCTGCAACTAAAAATATACGGCGTAGTTCAGGCCGTTGGAATGCGACCACATATCTACAGGCAAGCTGTTGATAACAATTTATCAGGATGGGCAAAAAATAAAGGTGCCTATGTTGAAGTATTCATACAAGGGACTAAAGAAAATATAGAAACATTTATCGATAACCTTAACAATCACAATATACCGCTAGCCAAAATTGACCGAATACACAGGAATTCGGCTGCCGTAAATAAACGATTTAATAAGTTTACAATCCTGAACAGTGAAAATATAACCGAATCAAACGACACACTTTCAATAAAAGACTATTCAATCTGCAACAAATGCAAGAACGAACTATTAGAAAAAAACAACAAACGTCACCTCTACCCTTTTATTTCCTGCACAGATTGCGGCCCGCGTTATTCTATTTTATACAAATATCCACTTGATAGAGAAAACTCTACCTATAATGCCTTTACGCCATGTCCATCGTGCTCAAGCGAATATTCCGATACTAATAACCGCCGCTTCCACTCCCAAAATATTTGTTGTGAAAAATGCGGCCCCACACTCTTCACCGAAGAGACGGACTCATATAAAAAAAGTAATAATGAAATCCTGGAACAATGCATTAGCCTCCTGCATCAAGGAAAAATAATTGCTTTAAAATCTATTTCTGGCTACAAGCTTATTTGTGACGCAACAAATTTTGAAGCAATTGATCGTCTTAGGATACGAAAAAATAGGCCTCACAACGCATTTGCAGTTATGTTTCCAGATTCATCCAGTTTAAGGCGCCT
>JAOTSL010000072.1 GCA_029864945.1 Gammaproteobacteria bacterium | reverse complement strand
GATGAAAAAAATACCAGACTAAGTAAAACTATTGCTGCAGTTTTGGCTCTTATCATTTAAATTGTCCTTTAAAATTGAAAAGTGAATAATCATCAGAATTTGGTTTAAGAGTTTAACCTAGCATTGAATTAAAATCCATTTTCTTCAAGGAGTTGTGTTTGTCGTTTTTTGTAGTAAAAAACAAGTTTGCTCGCTTTTTATTATGGCAGTTTTTTATCCTGCTAGTTATTGCAATGCTTGGTCTGATTGGTTACCTCTATTACCTTGACATCGAAGTCAGGGAAAAGTTTGAGGGAAGTCGCTGGGAGGTGCCATCGCGGGTATTTGCCCGTCCTCTCAGTTTGTATGAAGGAAAAAAATTATTACCATCCCAGCTCGAATTTGAGCTTAAGCTGCTTCGTTATAATCACAGCAAATCAGATGGTGTAGGCACTTATTTCCGTCAATCGGACACACTCTATTTACACTCTCGGCCTTTCCAGTTTTCAACGGGTTTTGTTGATGCTGCGTATATAAAAATCAGTTTTAGAAATGGTTATATTACGCAACTGTTAGACATGAAGAAAAATACAGAGCTCGATTTTTTTACAGTAGAACCTTACTTGATTGGGGGGATATACCCGCGAAAACAGGAAGATCGAGTTCTGGTACGTATTGATGAGGTGCCAAAAAGTTTAATCGATACATTGTTGGGTGTTGAAGACAGGCATTTTTATACACATTCAGGAATTTCGCCACTTTCTATTTTACGCGCATTACTCGCTAATATTCAGGCAGGCGCAAGAGTGCAGGGTGGTAGTACGTTGACTCAGCAATTGGTTAAAAACTTTTTTCTCAGTAATGAAAAAACGATAAACCGAAAAATCAATGAAGCATTAATGTCACTTTTGCTTGAATTGCATTACTCAAAAGATGAAATTCTAGAAGCGTATTTAAATGAAATTTATCTCGGGCAGAATGGAAGTCGTTCAATTCACGGTTTTGGATTGGCATCTTATTTCTATTTTGACCAATCTCTGGAGACGTTGAATCAAGGGCAGATTGCGTTATTAGTGGGGCTGGTAAAAGGTGCTTCGTATTATAATCCTCGTCGGCACCCAGAAAGAGCTAAGCAACGACGGCGTGTGGTTCTGACTATTCAGCGCGATCTCGATTTGTTGCCAGCAAACAGCTTTAAGAGGTTTGATGATTCGCGCTTAGGTGTTAAAAAAGATAAACCTGGCGGTATTTCTCGATATCCAGCCTTTTTTGATCTGGTAAAGCAGCAATTGAGGCAGGATTATCCACCCGAAGATCTGGCCAGCGCGGGTTTGCGTTTATTTACCACTTTGGATCCATTGATACAGGAAAGCACCGAGCAAAGTATACAAAAACGATTACCCCAGCTTGAAAGAAAAGCAAAATTAAAACGCGAAACTTTACAGGTGGCAGCGATTGTAACCGATGCAGGTTCAGGTTCGGTAAGAGCACTTGTGGGTGGGCGTAATTTTCGTGGGCATGGATTTAACCGTGCGCTTGAGGCCAGTCGTCATGTTGGGTCGTTAATTAAGCCGGCTGTTTATTTAACGGCATTGGATAATCCTGCTCGTTATAAATTAAGCACCACCCTCGAAGACAGCCCCATTAAAGTTGATCAGGGGCAGGGTAATTACTGGAAACCGGAAAATTACGATAATCAATATCACGGTCGGGTATCATTAATAAGTTCTCTTGCTAACTCCTACAACGTATCAACCGTGAGGTTAGGTATGACCTTGGGTTTACCTGAAGTTAGCAAAACACTAAAAAAACTGGGTATTAAACGCGATATACCTTTGTATCCATCGATGCTGCTTGGTGCGCTAAACTTATCCCCAATTGAAGTGATGCAAATGTATCAAACTATTTCTGCTCAGGGGTTTCAAACACCTATTAGAGGTATAAGTTCGGTTACAACAGCAGAAGGTGATGTTTTATCAAAATATCCGATCAGTGTAAAACAGACGTTAAAACCGGAATCTGTTTATTTAATTACAAAAGCACTGGAAGAAGTAATGTCTTCGGGTACTGGGCGAAGCGCTTATAATCGTTTGCCTTACGACTTTGTTGTGGCGGGAAAATCGGGAACTACAAATGCCTATCGGGATAGCTGGTTTGCGGGTATGTCTGGTGATAAAGTAATCGTAGTATGGTTGGGCGCTGATAATAATGATCCAATTAACTTAACAGGTGCGGGCGGGGCGTTAAAAATATGGACGGATGTTATGGCGTCATCTGCGCACCGTTCTTTGGATGTGCCTGTTCCTGAGCGTATTGTTTTTGCTAAAGTTTCAGCGCTGATGCATCGAAAAAAGCGTGAAGCATGTGAAGAAGATGTTGTTTTGCCATTTGTGTCAGGTTATTTGCCGGCCGGTTATGAGAGAGTAATTTGTGATGAAGAGAATTAATTGAAAATGTATAAAAGAAGTAAATCGATTATGTTAGTAAATCTACCATTTTTACCCATTATATTGCTGGTTTTGTTTTTATTCGGCTGCACAACAACACCGAATAAAGAAAACTCCGAGCCTGTTGATAGCATGTTTGATGAACCCGTACATATTATTGCGCCGCCGGTGGAAACCCAAGTTTATTATATGAAACCTGTGGTAAAAAAATTGCTGCATAAAGCGATTAGTAAAATTACAGAAAAGGATTATCACTCTGCAGTAAGTTTGTTGGAGCAGGCTATTGATATATCGCCTAATAACCCATATGTGTGGCAGCAACTTGCTTTGGTTAGGTTGAAGCAGCAAAATTATACGCAGGCTGAACAGATGGCAGCAAAATCAAATGTAGTGGGTGAGGCGAATAATGAGTTACGGATGAAAAACTGGCAAATTATTGCTGAGGCAAAACGCGGTCAGCAAAAAATGCATGTAGCTAGCCCAGATAATTTGAATTAGTTACGTTTTCCTCGTCCTTTATTTTCTTTTATAATTTTGATTGCATTTTCAATTGCTGTGTCGACTTTTTCTTCTATCTCACTGCGTTCAAGGGGGGAAAGATAAAATAACATATCAACATCAAATCGAATATAACGTGGTGGTAGGTGGTTTAAAGAGGTGCAGGCTATATCTTCCATGTAATCACGATTTGTCGTCTTTTTACCTAGTTTTAGTCGTATTCTTTCAAATACGATTTTTTCATAATAATTATGTACATCATCAAACATTTCTTCACCTGTGAGATCTTGTATTTTATCTCAAGCATGCAAAATCTATGGCAGGTTGATTAGTTTTAGAAATGCCCTAATCTGTTAGTTTGTAGTGTAGTTGAAAAATAAACCATAATCGGCAAAGATATAGTCAATCTAAATTAATTGCAGTTTGAAAAGTAAATAGTAATTGTTCTTAATAAAACTAATTGCTGACCGATTAACATTTAATGAGATGTGAGGATTAAATGAATAAAATACCTGCTATTAAGTCTGTAATGACGGCTTTTCCTTATTGGGTAGATGTTGATGATACCGTTGCAGCGGCACGAACTATGATGTCTGAGCATGAAATTAGTCATTTGCCGGTTAAGGAAGGAGGGAATCTTATAGGGGTAGTTGCGCTTCATGATATTCAGAAAATGGGGGCAGCAACCACTATAGTTAAAGATGTTTGTGTACTTGAGCCTTATATGGTGGATCTGGATGCCCCGTTAGATAACGTCTTAGTTCATATGGCCAATTTTCACATAGGTTCTGCTCTAGTGTTAAAAAACAATCGGCTGGCTGGTGTATTTACAATGCATGATGCATGCAGGTGTTTTGCTGATTCGTTACGATACCAGTTTCGCGAAGAGACAGGTAATGATATTGCGTGAGTAATTATTAAGGTAAACAATGATATTAAAAGACATACATGTAACCACTGCTTTAATTAGCATTACCGTATTTGTTATACGGTTTTACTGGATGATTATCGAGTCTCGATTGCTTACGATTAAATCAGTTAAAATTATTCCACACATAAATGATACTGTTTTATTGGTTAGTGCTATTGCATTGGCTGTTAAGCTTGGGCAATACCCTTTTATTGATCAATGGTTAACGGTAAAGGTTATCGCCCTTTTGGTTTATATTCTTCTTGGGACGGTTGCTTTAAAGCGAGGAAGGGGAAAAAATTCTCGGATTATGGCGGGTTTTGCCGCGATACTGACTTTTGCTTTTATTCTTTCTGTTGCGGGAAGTAAAAATCCAGCAGGGTTCATTTCAGTATTTTAGTCTGAATGAAAACCAGAAATAAAAAAGCCCGGTTACTTTAAAAGTAACCGGGCTTTTTTATAAAGCGAATAACTTAATCGCTACTGCTTTCTACTTTTACGGCCACCGGTTGTGCTTTTTGAGGCGCTTCAGGTGCTTTTACTGATGGTGCAGCGGCAGAGGGCGCAGAGGGTGTTGGGGTATTGTTATTATTTCCACCTTCGTTGCTAGCCGTCTGAGACGAACTGCTCTCGTCATTGCTTTTAAAGCCAGGAGATCTTGAGCGATTTTTATCTCCACCGCGATATCGTCTTCGGTTTCGGTTATCCCTGCGACCACGTCGTTGATTGTTTTTCTCACCATCTTCAGGTTTAGTTGGTGCTGAGGTTTGTTCAATAGATGAGTTTTCAGATACCGGTGCAACATCCTGAGATGCTTGAACAGGTGCCGGCGACGTATCATTTTGCGTGTTGTCTCTTTTCTGGGTGTTTCGAGAACCTTCACTCGCCGGAACATTTGCTGGTATTGCTGAAGCACTTTTACTTTCTGTTGATTGGCTGACCTGTGCCGTCTCTTGAACTAGTGGCAGAGTATTAGTCATTGCTGGTTTAGAGGTGGGGCGCACATTAGCACTACTACTTTCAGTATTACTGCTCTCGGTATTTGTAGCGGGAGAAACCGGAGTAGTTTGCACTGTATTTGCGGTAGTTTCCGGTTTGTTGTCCTGAGGTGCAGCGACGCTCATAGTTTCAGTTTGCGGTGTGACTGAAGTTGATGTAGGTAATGGCGCGTTAACAGGGGGGCTCTGAGGTGTTGCTGGATTTTGTGATACAGCTACCGTTTGAGTCGCTGGATTTGCGTTTACTTCGGTCTTTTCAGTTTGGTTTGGTCTGTTGCGCTGCCTATTACGTTGGCCACCACGACGCTCCCGAGTACTTCTATTGGCTTGGTTCGGGTTTTGATCCTGCATTTGTGGCGATCGTGCGGCGGCACCTGTATTTTCAGGTTTTGCAGCTTCCGCTGAGGCAGTGTTCTCTGCTTTATTGTTCTGATTCGGTTTGTTATTACGTGCTTGGTTAGGGCGGTTTTGGGTGTTTCGGCCCTGGGTGTTTCGATTTTGATTATCCTGGTTTTGTTGAGATCTAGTGTCTTCATCAGTGTTTTGGTTTTGATTGCGGTTGTTTCTGTTTCGCCCTCGGCCGCGCTGATTGCTGTTACGAGTTTGTTTGTTGTCTGTGTTACGGTTCGTTTTATTTTCTGTTTTTTGCTCCGGAGCGCGATAGGACACGACCGCTTCTTTAGATTCGCGAGTATCAGTTGTACTGTCAGAGCCAAAAATGGAGCCAAAGATACGGCCTAGAAAACCGCCGCTAGGGGCGTTAGTATTTTCACTTTCAGCTTGTGGTTTAGGTGCTGCTGGCGCGATAGATTTTACTGCTGGTTCATTACCGGCAGGCGTTGGCGAAGCTGCAGAGGTGACGTATTCCGGCAACTCTTTACGTTGTGCCAATGCGAAGCTTGAAATCTGATCATCATCGGTATCCTGACCTTTAACGCGCTGAAGCTCGTAATGTGGGCTTTCAAGGTGCGGGCTGGGTACTAAGATTATTTGAATTTTGTGTCTTAGTTCAATTTCGGTAATAACATGCCGTTTTTCATTGAGCAGAAATGTAGCGACATCCAGCGGTAATTTGGCAATAATTTTAGCTGAGTTCTCTTTCATGGCGTCTTCTTCAATAATTCGAAGAAGGTTAAGCGATAAAGACTCTACGCTACGAATAACGCCCTGGCCTTCGCATTGAGGGCAGACGATCTGGCTATGCTCACCAAGTGAGGGGCGAACTCGCTGTCGGGACATTTCAAGCAGCCCAAAACGTGAAATTCTACCTACCTGAACCCGTGCGCGGTCCATGGTCAAGCTGTCACGCAGTCTATTTTCGACTTCGCGTTGATGTCTAACGGGGGTCATATCGATAAAGTCGATAACAATCAGGCCGCCGCAGTCCCGTAGTCGTAATTGACGGGCAATTTCTTCAGCAGCTTCAAGATTGGTGTTGAAAGCAGTTTCTTCTATGTCTCCGCCTTTTGTTGATCTAGCAGAGTTAATATCAATAGATAATAGTGCTTCAGTGTGATCAAGCACGATGGAGCCACCGGAAGGCAGGGAAACCTGGCGTTGAAACGCTGTTTCTATCTGGCTTTCGATTTGATACCGGGTGAAAAGTGGTGTTTCATCGTCATAGAGTTTAATTTTTGACAGGTTGTGAGGCATAACCTGAGTCATAAATTCACGCGCTTTGTTATAAGTGCTTTCGTCATCAATGATGATTTCGGCTATATCTTTTCGCAAATAGTCGCGAATTGCACGGATAATGATGTTACTTTCCTGATAAATCAGAAAAGGTGAGGATTTTTCTTTACCTGCTTTGTCAATTGACTCCCAGAGTTGCAGAAGGTAGTTTAAATCCCACTGTAATTCTTCTGCGCTCTTACCCACGCCAGCTGTGCGAACGATAAGGCCCATGTTTTCGGGAATTTCCAATTGCGCCATGGCTTCGCGAATTTCACTTCTGTCATCGCCTTCAATGCGACGAGAAACACCGCCCGCACGTGGGTTATTGGGCATTAAAACAAGGTATCGGCCGGCGAGGCTGATAAATGTGGTAAGAGCGGCACCTTTGTTTCCGCGCTCTTCCTTATCTACCTGAACAACAACTTCCATGCCTTCTCTCAGCACTTCTTTGATGTTCGGGCGTCCGCCACCTTCAAATGGTTTTACGAAATAACTGCGGGAGACTTCTTTTAAGGAAAGGAAGCCATGGCGATCAGAGCCATAATCAACAAATGCAGCCTCAAGGCTGGGCTCGATTCGTGTGATCTTGCCTTTGTAAATGTTTGATTTCTTTTGTTCTTTTGTACTTGTTTCAATATCTAGGTCATACAACGTTTGGCCGTCGACCATAGCCACTCGCAACTCTTCTTGTTGAGTCGCGTTAAAAAGCATTCTTTTCATTCTGATTCAGTTCTCTATTCTTTCACTCGATTTGCCGGAAATACCCACAGCAACCACGAAAGACTATCTAGCCAATTTTGTAATTTATTAGTATGTGGCGTCAATTTGCGGTTGGGGCGCGTTTACAGACATTACCTGAAATCATTTTTTTAGTGATTCATATTGAGTGTATCAATATGGTTTTCAGGTATTGTCGAATCTGCTCCGACAACATTTCGAGTATTGGGGCCAAATTGCCCCTAGTTAATCCAATTTATGTTCTGGGAATTATCATTTCCAGAAACACTAAAAATCCCGTTATTCATCAACCGTTCTTACGGTATAATGCTTTGCATAAATTTATTCTATGCAGTTTTCGTATTCTGTTGTCCAAATTTATCATTGTATTCTTGGTCGGAGCCTGTTTTGTTGGTTGTTTATCGAGCCGCAGTTAATGTTATAACTAAAGCTAACTAAAGCTATAAGAGTGCTAGCGGATTATCCCGCTACTATCGCATTAGCATTATTAGCTTGTTGGCTGATTTACCGACCTTTTACCGAATACAATTAAAGTTTGGTTTACTAGATGACATTTACCACGTCTTGGTGCCTTAACGCAAGATTAAATGACAAATACTTGCCTCTGGTGCCCGTTTTCCTTAATTTTATATGTTAGTAGACAATGCCAAATCAAAAAAGTGCGAATCCTGAAAATAAACCAACAGCCGTCCAGTTAGTCACGATTGATGAGGCGTATGCCGGTCAACGTATAGATAATTATCTAATTACCTTTTTAAAGGGTGTTCCTAAAAGCCACATTTACCGCATTCTCCGTAAAGGCGAAGTGCGTGTAAATAAAGGCCGCATTAAACAAACATATAAACTAAAAGTTGGCGATATTGTTAGAGTCCCGCCAATTAGAGTAAGTGAAGCAAAAAACGTCCCAGAAACGTTGCCGCCAGCGCTCGCAAGGCTAAAAGATTCAATTATTTATGAAGATAAAGACCTGATTGTCCTAAATAAGCCGGCTGGAATAGCGGTTCATGGTGGAAGCGGGATAAATCTAGGTGTAATTGAAAGTTTACGTGTCTTATACCCACTGGCAAAACGCCTGGAATTGGTGCATCGTTTGGATAGGGCGACATCAGGCTGTTTGTTAATCGCAAAAAAAGCATCTGTGCTAAAGGCATTGCACGAGCAAATTCGCGAAGACAAAATGGAAAAAACCTATGTGACGCTGTTAAAAGGGCAAATTACTGAAAAGCGTGTGAAAATTGACGAACCCTTACGGAAATTTGTCACAAAGTCCGGCGAAAGAATGGTGAAGGTAGATCGTGATGGTAAACCCTCCGTTACGATATTTTTTCCAAAACAAGTTTTTAACGGTCTTGCTATTGGCGCAACGTTAGTGGACGTGAAGTTAATTACAGGCCGTACGCATCAAATTCGGGTACATAGTCTGCATTTCGATCACCCGGTTGCGGGTGATGATAAATACGGAGACGATAATTTTAATGATGAAATGAAGCGTGTGGGATTGAACCGTATGTTTCTACATGCTCGAAGTTTACGTTTTGTTCACCCTGTTACCGGTGAAACAATGAACCCGGTGGCACCAATGGGTAAGCGGTTAACATTGGTCATTGAAAAACTAACAGAAATGAACAAGTAACTAATCATTTGAGTACGAAAATAACACTGTTATGGGCGAAAGATGAATTCGATGAGTGATTACTAAATGAAGTATAAGTTATTGGTGTTTGACTGGGATGGAACATTAATGGATTCCCAGCAAGAAATTATTAGCTGCTTTCAACTGGCGGCAAAAGATATGCAAATTGCACTGCCTGCTGTAGAGACTGTAAGAAACGTGATTGGTCTTGGTATGCGTGAGGCAGTATTAGGTGTGTTTCCTGAAGTAACTACGGAAGATGAAATAAGTACATTTATCGATCACTACCGTCATCATTATTTTTCACCGGATAAACCACCGTCGTTATTATATGACGGAGTATTTGATATGCTGCAGTCACTGATGGCTCAGGATTATTTTTTGTCGGTTGCTACTGGTAAAGGGCGCAACGGCCTAAATGCTGCTTTAAAACGGACCACGCTTGATAAAGTGTTTCATTACACCCGCTGTGTGGATGAAGCGCCGTCGAAACCACATCCGCAAATGTTGGAGGACTCAATGGATTATTTTGGTGTTGAGCCGCATGAAACGCTTATGATCGGTGATACTGAGTATGATTTGCAGATGGCAACAAACGCAGGTGTTGATAGCGTTGGCGTGCATTGCGGTGCACATGAACCTGAGCGGCTTCAAAAACATAATCCTCAGATTTGTTTTGAAAATACAAATGAACTAGAAGCCTGGTTGTCAGGTCTTTAGTTAGGGATGTTTTAGCCTGAAGTGACTTGTTACCGGTATACTGCTTAAAATCAATGGATTTATAGAGAGAATGTTTGAATGACAGATAAACGAGACAACGATAATTTGCCTCCTGAAAGAAAAGCTGATGCAGTTTCGAAAGATCCGTGGACTGATAAAAAATCAGAGAATAAGTCAACTGGTCATAGCGCGAGAAAAACATCTGCTAGTCAACTTGCTGATGAAAAAAATCCGGACCTTAGTGGAGAATACTTTGAGCGTGATGTGTTGAATCGTCTGGCTTTTGCTGCAATTAATGAACAGCGCCGCACCCGTCGATGGGGTATCTTTTTTAAAATGTCCATGCTGGTTTATGCGCTAGGTATTTTGTATCTCTATATTCCAAAAGATGGTAATGATTTAACAATTGGTGAGCACACTGCACTTGTTGAAATATCGGGCCCTATTGCTGCTGATGCAGCTGCCAATGCAAATTCAATTATAGGTGGGTTGCGTGCGGCTTATAAGGATAAAAATACGAAAGGAATAATTTTACGTATTAATAGCCCAGGTGGTAGTCCAGTTCAGGCGGGGTATATCAATGATGAAATTTATCGCCTAAAAGAAAAGTATCCAAATATTCCAATTCACGCTGTAGTTACTGATATTTGTGCATCTGCTGCTTATTATATTGCGGTTGCTGCGAATGATATTTATGCCAATAAAGCCAGTATCGTTGGATCTATTGGTGTATTGATGGATGGTTATGGCTTTGTTGATACACTTGAAAAACTAGGCGTCGAGCGGCGCTTAATGACTGCCGGTGAGCACAAGGGGTTTCTTGATCCGTTTTCACCGGTAAAACCAGATGATCGGGCGCATATGCAAGGTTTACTGAACAATATCCATGATCAATTTATTTCGGTGGTTAAAAAAGGGCGGGGCGATCGTTTACTTGATCATCCTAAAATGTTTAGTGGTTTGGTTTGGTCTGGTGAAAAAAGCATTAACCTTGGTTTGATTGATGGGATTGGTAGCGTGGGTTCTATTGCCCGTGACGTTATCGGTCAGGAAAAAGTTGTGGATTACACCGCCCGGCCAAATTATCTAGATCGTTTTGCTGAAAAAATTGGTGTCTCTACTGCAACTACATTTAGATCTATGTTTGAGCAGTACACCATTAAATAGTTGTCTTGATTGTAACTATTCGGCATATGTATAATTTGCTCTGCTCTTACATAATAAGGCGAGGTGGTATTTTGTACTCAGTCGGTTACATATTTCTATATATTTCTTCTCTCTGTGCGGAAGCTGCCTCGATCTGAAGCAAAATATAAATACATTAAACGGCTATTGTATAAGTTAATTTTCTCTGATGAGCCTAAAGCCAATTACGACAGTGCGAGTGCCTGAATAGCTTCTTAATCGCGTTGATGAGCGGAGGTCTTGAGGTGTGTCTCCCCAAGATCCTCCTCTGAGAACGCCACGGGAGCAGTCGCCGCTTTTCCAGGGGCTACCGTCAAATGGTGCGTTGTCATAATTGTAGTTCCAGCAGTCTTCTGTTAACTCCCACACATCACCGATCATATCGTACAGCCCCCATGCATTTGAAGAAAACTGACCAACAGGTGACGTCATTTTTTTATCCGCGTGTAATCCGCAGCCGCTGCAATTTGCTTTGTTTGTGCTAATTTTATTTCCCCATGGGTAAATTGAATTTGTGCCTGCACGCGCGGCGTATTCCCATTCTGCCTCGCTTGGTAAACGGTAACGATGACCTGTTTGTGCGCTTAGCCATATTGAATATGCTCGTGCATCGTTCAGGTTGATATTGATGACCGGCCTATTCTCCCGTCCCCAATGGTAATCTGAAGTCAGCGGTTTTCCAGTGGCGATTGTGAATTTGTCATAATCCTTAAACGTGACAGGGTACTTTCCGATACTGAATGCATTGGTTATTGTAACTTTGTGTACAGGTTTTTCGTAACTTTGCCCTACTTGTTGAATGTCGCCCATTGTAAAATCTCCAGGCGCAATTAA
>JAOTSL010000071.1 GCA_029864945.1 Gammaproteobacteria bacterium | reverse complement strand
TCAATGGGGGCAGACGGATACCAAGTAAAATCGATGGAAGACTTAATGTCTCTTGATATAGAAGCCATATCTCAACACGGCGGACCAACCGTGTTAGACGTTCATATAAACCCAGAAGAAGTACCGCCAATGGCAACGCGTATAAAAGTATTGGAGAAACATTTATGAGTTCAGATAAAGAAGTTATTCGCACACGAATCTGGGAAGAAACACCAGAACAGGACAATCCGTTTGCTGCGTTAGCATGTTATTGCAGTGGTTACGATGTGTATGGGGAAATATTAGGTAACGCAAGCTGGTTTGAATATTTGTACTTATTATTTAAACAACAGCGGCCTACACCTGAACAGGTTAGTCTATTAGAAACCCTCGCGGTCGCCTTAGCCAACCCTGGACCACGAGACCACAGTGTGCGAGCCGCAATGAATGCAGGCGTAGGCGGATCTACCCATGCTGCAAGTCTAATAGCAGCACTGGCTATAGGTGCCGGTCAAAATGGTGGAGCTCATGAAGTTGCAATTTGCATGGAGTATTGGCAAAAATGCGGTCAAGATTTAGATGAATGGAAAAACATTTTACTAAATCAACCAGAAATAAATATCGACATATGGTGCCCTATGGAGCATCCGCCCGGTTTTGATCCACATGGAAGCAGTTGCTCACAACCGGTGCGCCAAACACTAACAAAGCTTGCTCAACTAAGTACCGGCGTAGCACTACCGTGGTTAGAAACAAACCGAATTGAATTAGAAGCAGTAAGTAAGACTCCCCTGGCATTTACCGGCGTTGCAGCCGCCGCTTTAATTGATGTTGGCTTTGATCCCAAACAAGGCGAAATGCTTTTTCTGTTACTCCGCCTACCGGGTGCAGCGGCACATGCACTGGAGCAAGAAGAGTTGGGCTGGCGAAACTACCCTTTCTTTGGCGATGGGTTGACGCTTGAAAATGATCCTGGTCCTAAAACAATTCGTCAAGATGAAAAAACAGCAGGAGCGAAATAAATGAACGGCCCATCAAAACTATTAGAAACCGAAGATAACTGGACTACAAAAATGGGCGCCTGGTTCGCTGGCGAAAGAGTTGTGTTTCGCGGACAGGATCTTCACGTTGATCTCAAAGACATGAGCTGGATGGAGTTATACGTATACAGCATTACTGGTCGACGCTTCACAGAAAATCAGTTAAAGGTATTAAACGCCATATGGACATCTACCAGCTATCCGGAACCAAGGTTATGGAACAATCGTGTAACAGCACTGGCCGGCACAGCTCGCAGCACACCTACCCTTGCACTCAGTGCCGGAATGGCATTATCTGAGGCCACAATTTATGGTCACCGTCCCAATGTACATGCCATCGATTTTCTCTTTAGAGCAAGAGAAGCCATTGGCCAAGGTGCAGAGCTTCTTGACTTAATTAAGAGTGAATTGCGTGAACGGAGAGTGATAGGTGGTTATGGGCGCCCACTGTTTCGCTCAGATGAACGTATACCGCACATGGTGAAACTGATAAAAGAAATGGGGATGGACAAAGGATATTTCACTTCACTCGCTTTTGATATTGAAAAGATATTATTAGAAGGCCGATGGCGTTTTCAAATGAACATCACAGGATTGGATGCGGCCTTGGCTGCCGACATGGGTTTTAGTGTGCGTGAATATCATCTCTTTGTAACACCCGCCTTTATCGCAGGGATGCCGCCTTGTTTTCAGGACACTAATGAAAAAACGGAAGGTACTTTTTTTCCACTTCGATGTGATCGCATTCAATACGAAGGATTAAAGCAACGTAACTGGAAATAAATATTCCAGATTATATCGTAAACCACTACCCGTTCAATTTTCCAGTTAAAGGATTAAACCATGTCAACCCATAAGTGCATTCTCAAATATTTGAAGTTATATCTGTTCTTTTCTTTTTCGATTTTATATTTAAGCATAGTAACAACATTCGCTGTCGCTACTGAAAAGCAAGATATTACGCTCCTTGCTAATAATGATGTACAGGATTTTACACTGGCATTTGGAGGAGAAGACTTTGTCAGTATCGCAACGGGAAAACCACTGGCGATTCACAACGCACCCGCAGTGGCATCAATTGTTTCGTCATCTGATATTCGCGCAATGGGAGCAAGGACGCTTACCGATGTGCTTGAAACCATACCAGGTCTGCACGTATCGTTATCTCCGATTACCAACGGCACAACCTACTTAATACGCGGTATCCACTCTGATTATAACCCCCATGTTTTGTTGTTGTTTAATGGCACACCTATTACAAGCTTATTATTTGGGAATCGTGGACAGGCATGGGGTGGAATGCCAGTGGAAAACATCGCGCGTATAGAAATAATCCGTGGCCCAGGATCTGCGATTTATGGTGCGGATGCTTTCGCTGGTGTAATTAATATTATTTCCAAAACAGGGGATGATATTCAGGGAACCGAATTTGGTATTCGCGGCGGATCTTTTAATACTCGTGATGCATGGGTTTTAAACGAGACGCAATTAGCCGGGTTTGATGTTGCAACATCTTTGCAGATTCAAACGACAAACGGTCACCGGGAAATCATAGAAGGAGATTTTCAAACATTTATTGATTCTAATCCGGAAGCCCCCACTAATGCATCCTTAGCACCCGGCCCAACAAACAACCAAAGTGATAGGATTGATGCTTCTGTAAACCTGTCAAAAAATAAATGGCTATAAATATGGACTACCAAGGACGCCGAAATCTAGGCACAGGGCCTGGCGTGGCTCAAGCACTGGATCCTGTAGGCAAAGCTGAAAGTGATCGATATAATTTGGAAGTCACTTATCACGATCCTCGGCTTTCGGAGTTTTGGGATGTTACATTAACTACAAATTACCAAGATATTAGCAATAAACTTAAATTAGTTTTATTCCCGCCCGGCGCATTTGATGGTACCTACCCAGACGGCATGATTGCCAATCCGAGTGCATATGAGCGTCATGTTCGCCTTAATGTTTCCGGCTTTTATTCCGGCTTCACTAATCATTTATTTCGAATTGGCACAGGCCTACATTATGGTGATCAATATCGTGTAGAAGAAATAAAAAATATCAATCCCGACCGGGTATTATTAGACGTCACCGATACAGCCGACGTATTTACCCCAGAGGTTAGAAGAGGTGTTGTTTATGGATTTTTGCAAGACGAATGGAATTTTAACAATGACTGGAATTTAACGGCGGGATTACGACTTGATAATTACAGTGATTTCGGCACCACCATCAATCCACGATTAGCATTGGTTCACCAGATCAATTTCGATACCACAACCAAACTATTATATGGCAGAGCCTTTCGCCCACCTTCATTTGCTGAATTACACAATAAAAATAATCCATCCACGTATGGCAATAAAGACTTGCAACCGGAAACCATAAATACCTATGAGTGGATCGTTGACTACCACCCAATTGCGCGATTAAATTCCAGAATGGGCTTTTTCTATTACAATATGAAAAATATTATCCAATTTGTGAAAGATCCTGCATCAACAACCCGTTATACAGCACAAAACCTTGGAGAACGAACCGGTTACGGATTTGAATGGGAAACACAATGGCGCTGGAATAACACCGCCAAAGTTATGCTAAATTATGCTTTTCAAAAATCTCACGACGAAACATCAAATAGCAATATAGGTTATGCTCCCCAACATCAGGTATATGTAAGAAGCGACTGGAATATTTCAAATCACTGGGCGACAACAACTCAAATAAACTGGGTGGTAGACAGACTACGTGGTGCCGGCGATGAACGCTCCATGATTAATGATTATGCCACTGTGGATTTTTCCTTACGTTATCAAACCGCGCTTAAGCACTGGGATTTTGGGCTAACCTCTAAAAATATATTTAATACCGACGCACGTGAGCCATCGCCAACTCCAGGCTATATCCCTAACGACTTACCACTTTCTGGACGCAGTGTTTATCTGGAGATTCGACATGCACTGTAGACCAAGTAGCAAGAAAACCAAATCAATCACATTACGTGGCTATTTATTAAAAATATGTTAAATTATTTTAAATATAATAACTTGAAATTATATGTTTTCTAAAAAACAGACGATGCGCCAATTTATCACTCCGCTATTACTGGGCTTTATTGTTTTCAATATTAGCTCATACAATTTTGCACAGGCTGATGAGCAATGCATTGCAGTTTTTTATCCGGAGGTTCGAAAACCGTATGATCGAGTATTAAAAGAAATTATGACAGGTATCGAACAAACTGCACTCTGGTCAGTATGGCAACATCCAATCCAGAAAACATACTCGCCAAATGAATTTGAATCAATCGTTAAGCAATCAAAATGTAAAGCCGCAATTGGATTAGGCAAAAGCGGAATGCAACTGGTATCTTCAATTACACATTTACCCGTCGTTGCCGGTGCGGTAGTTGCTGGCGCTGTACTCGCCCAGCCCAATGAAAGCGAAACCATACCAACATTAAGCTTAATGCCCTCACCTATTGAATTGTTTAAACGATTAAAACATTTTTCTCCTAATATTAAAACCGTTACGGTGGTTTACAGCCCTGATAACAATCAGCAATTAATATCAACCGCACTTTTGGCCGCAAAGCAACAAGGTATTAAACTTATTCCGCTAACAGCAAAAAATTTACGCGAAGCATTACCGCTGTATAAAAATGTTATAAATAATACTGATCCACGCAGTAATGCGCTATGGTTATTACAGGATCGTTTAACTGTCGATAACAAGATAGTACTGCCTTTTTTATTGGAGCAAGCTTGGAATAAACATTTCATCCTTTTTTCAAGCCAAGCCGGACACGCAAGAAATGGCGTATTATTTTCAGTCTATCCCGACAATGTTCGTCTTGGTCGCCGTATTGGTGAAGTTACCCAAAAATGTGCTACGGTTGGATGCCTTGATAAAACAAAAATTATGTTGCTACAAGATATGCAAACTGCGATAAATATAAGAACAGCGGCACATCTAAATATTCGCATCAATAAACGTAATGATCCATTTGTCGATCTTATATTTCCGCGTAAATAACATAGGCTTGATTTAAATGGACATAGCAAACTCAATATCAATGCGCACCTGGCGATTCCAACGGCAGCTAACCATACTATTCAGCCTGGCTGTACTTTGTTTTGCGGTTATAGGTGCGCTACTTAATAGCTGGATGGAGGGTAATAGAGACAAGGATAACGTTCTCAGTCAGAGCAAACAAATAACAACAAGTTTTGCGCGGCAAAGTAAGCTTTCACTCCTGTATGGAACAGGTGAAAATTCCTTGAATGAGGCAAAAGTGATGCTCGATTTTCCGGGTGTTATGTCTGTCGCGATTTATGATGTACATGGTAATAGTATATTACAACAAGGTGAGAAACCTAATTGGGTTGCCCCTTCCACACCAGTACACGAAACGGTAATGGCAAATGAAACAGCTCAGGACTGGCACTTTTTAGCACCAGTATTTACCCATATTCAAGATGATCAAGAGATATCACCTTTTGAACTAAATGACATAGAGCCTGAGTATCTCGGTTACATACATTTAGTCATGAGCAAAGAGGAGCTGCAAACCCGGCAAAAAGAAACTTTCATCAGTAACTTAATTAGTACATTTTTATTTTCGGTGGCACTACTGGGCCTGTTAATATGGCTAACATCTCAACTTACCCGACCTTTAAATACATTAGCCTCTTTAATGAAACAAGCAGAGGATGGTGAGTCCAATGTACGGGCCACACCACATGGCCCAAAAGAAGTGCTACTCATGAGTAGAGCTTTTAACAAAATGATGGAGGTACTTGAAGATCGAGCCAAGGCACTAGATCATCAAAACAATTTACTGCTAAAGGAAATAGAAGAGAAAGAAAAAGCAGAAATGGAACGGGTGCAATTACAGCAACAATTATTGCAAGCTCGAAAAATGGAAGCAATCGGTCACCTAACCGGTGGAATTGCTCATGATTTTAACAACATACTTGGCAGCATTCTGGGTTATACCGGTCTGGCGCTGGATAGGTTCACTGATAACGGCGAAGGAAAACTCGGGAAATATCTATCAGAAATAAAAGTTGCTGGTGAAAGAGCACGAGATTTAGTCGCTCAAATGTTAGCGTTTAGCCGTCGCGCAGAAAGTTCGCCCCAGGCAATTTATATAGAACCGGTAATAAACGAAGTAGTAAATATGTTGAGCTCAACCTTCCCATCATCCATTGAGATTGACCAGAATTTCGAAAAAGACATACCTGTCATCTGCATCGACCCGACAAAACTCCATCAAATCGTGATGAACCTGTGCATTAACGCCAAAGATGCAATGAAGGGCCAAGGGCAATTAATATTGCGAGTTCAACAACATAATATAGCGTCATGCAAATGCACATCGTGCCATGTTACAATACAAGGTGATTTTGTTGAATTAACGGTACAAGACAGCGGCAATGGTATCGATGAAAAGGTTCTCAACCAGATATTTGATCCATTCTTCACCACCAAAGAATTCGGCAGCGGAACCGGTATGGGTTTATCGGTAGTACATGGGATCGTACATGAATCTGGTGGGCACATCATCGTAGAAAATGCTCCCAATGGAGGTACTCTGTTTCGTATTCTCTTCCCTACTACGAAAGAAGTAGTGGATACCGGCCCACCAACATCCATGAGACGGCAAATTCAATCTGAAGGCCACGGTCATCTGCTGGTAGTTGATGATGAAAATTCCGTCGCAAATTATTATGCAGAATTACTGAGATATCGCGGTTATAGAGTCACTGTTATTACGGATTCACTTGTCGCATTAAAATATTTTGAAGAAAACTCATCAACCATAGACTTAGTTATTACTGATCAAACCATGCCTCATTTAGAGGGAGCTGAAATGGCAACACAAATGTTATCATTGCAGCCCGAGCTACCCATTATTTTGTGTACTGGCTACAGTGAAAAAGTCGACGAAACCCAGGCAAAAGAACTACATATTAGCGCATTCTTTACAAAACCAGTTGATGCAGCAGACTTACTTAACACGGTAAAACAACTCCTGGAGCTGCCAGTTGTCGATTCCTAAGCATATTGCAACGTTTAATAAAAACGCGGTTAAATATAATAAAGACAATAATAAAAATGAAAAAAAACAATAAAATAAAACCGTATCTAACACCCAATGAGGTCGCAGAGCTATTAATGGTGGCACCTGTTACCGTACGCATGTGGGCTAACAAGGGAATATTAAACGCAGAGACAACACCAGGCGGACACCGACGCTTCATGCGCCACGAAGTGATTCGGTTTGCAAGTGAGCATGGCATTAATTTACCCCAAGTTGATGAAGACATTTTGCGCATCATGATCGTAGATGATGAAGAAAAACTAGTTAGCTATCTTGTGGAATTATTTACCAGCAAATTAAATAATATCGCAATTGAAACAGCCAACGATGGTTTTCAAGCGGGTAAAAAAGTTCAGGCATTCAATCCGCACATTGTATTGCTCGATATTATGATGCCCGGATTAAATGGCATAGAGGTATGCCGCCAATTAAAAGCAGACCCACAAACAAGCAGCATTCGTGTTATTGCAATGACGGGGTATTACTCTCATCAAAATGTAACATCAATACTCGATGCCGGTGCGGAAAAGTGTCTAGCAAAACCCCTAGACGCCTCAGAGCTACTAAGTGTTATTGATATACGAAATCGTCAATCTTCGTTTAAATAAACGTAAATTTAACACTGCTCTCTGTTAAGATCACCGTTAAATTACGTTTTTCATTTTAAAATTACAGCACGAAATATCGCCCGATCTTATTTAAAGGGCTGAAAAAAGATAAGTGTTCTGAATAGCCACCCTGATTTATTAAATTACCGACAAATGCCTAACACTCAATTCGATACTATATTAAAAGCAGTTTCCCGCAGTTTCTACCTGTCTATTCGAGTATTGCCCGTCGCAATGCGAGAACCTGTTGCTATTGCTTATCTTCTCGCACGTGCCGCAGATGCGATTGCAGATACAGCCATTTTAAATGAAAAAAAACGCCTTCAGTACTTACTTAATTTCAGGCAATCATTACTCAGCATAAATAACGAACAATTCAAGGCCAGTGATACGTTAATCAATAGTATTGATCATGTAGGTGAACGGGAATTACTTTTACATTTATCAGCTATTATCAAAACCTATTACGAACAAACACCCGCCGACCTTGATGCAGTTAAAAAAGTGGTAACAACTTTAACAATAGGAATGGAAAAAGACCTGGAATATTTTACCAACACATCAGACATCAAAGCATTACCCGATACCGAAACGCTGGATGAATATACTTACTATGTTGCTGGCTGCGTAGGGGAATTTTGGACCAACTTATCAATCCGACATACAACATCACTTACGCACTGGCAACAAACTCAGATGATAAAATTAGGTGTTGAATTCGGCAAAGCATTACAGCTCACCAATATTTTAAGAGATATTGCGAAAGATACTAAAATTGGTCGCTGTTATTTACCTTTATCAGACCTAAATAAATATAACCTCGATACAAACATGTTATTTGATCAATCTAATAATAAAAAATTCCAACCCGTAATATTGAAGTGGCTTCAACAAGCTGACACGTATTTTGATTCAGCTCAGTCCTATCTATTATCAATCCCCCGCCACTGTTTACGACTACGCCTAGCTGCACTCTGGCCCATTCTAATAGGCCTTGCAACGTTAAAGTTAATTAAACAAAAACAAAATTACCTAGATGCGAATGTAAATATAAAAGTAGAAAGGAAATGGGTGTACAAAATGCTGCTCTTATCGTTTTTTGCTGTTTTTTCCAATACTATTCTCCATTACTGGATAAAATCAATTCGCAATATTCATTCAACATAAATTGCCCGTCATAACAATTGTGATTGCACAACTTTTGGAACTCGCTTTCGTTTATCCTAGAAATCGCTATCTAACTGCGGAATCTAGGTTTATTACACTGATTATTTTGAGGATCGGTATTCTTCAAGATAGTTGTAGATTTTCTATAATTTTCTGCATTGTCAGCGAACGCCTACCCTAAAATTATTGAAATGGCACAATACCCATTAAAAACAGGACTTTTTTAGTATTACTATTTATTATCAGCCATATTTTGAATTCTTATAGAGATCTTATCGCGTATATGGCTTCGAAATTAATACCGCAGTATTTACTTGGGTTAATATTTGTGAGCAAAAACAAAGGCAAACACAGCCCAGTAGATGCTTCTCACTCATCAGCAGTAATTAACTAATCCTATTCCCGAAAATATGTCACGAAATATTCTTCGAACAAACAATAAAATAAGCCCTTCACCGAAAAAAATATAATTTAAAACCTTCAGTTTCCCAAACATTACTCAAGAGTTACCCCAGCGTGCCGACAAAAAAAACAGTGACAGAAACGGCAATTAATGTGAGTTTATTTTTTTTAAAAAACATAACATATTTATGGTTCCCTAAAAAACCAACATTTGTACGAAAAGTTACGATTTTACTCGTCACTAGTATCTGCTTGTTACTATTACTGATGAATACGATTAACTATATCGAACAGGTGCAAACACTCAACACGCTGAGTGAAGAAAGGGTTATATCACACAGTAAAATCTTCTGGAATCATCTAGACGAAGATGCAATTGCTATGGAAGGGGTTTTACACACGCTAGCCATAAATACATCAATAGTTACATCTTTAAAACAAGGTAACCGAAAGGCGCTATTACAACAAACAACACCTTTGTATAAAAAACTAAAATCCAGATTTAATTTGAATCACTTTTATTTTATCGACACACAAGGGAGAGTAATTCTTCGTGCACATGATCCAGGCACATTTGGTGATCAAATCAATCGCACCACATTCCTACAGGCTAAAACCACTGGCGAAATGGCAACAGGCATAGAAGCGGGTCCAAATCGTTATTCCCAACGAATTGTTCTACCTGTAAAAGAAAATAACCAAGTTATTGGCTATTTTGAACTGGGTGAAGATCTTGCGCACCATATTTCTGAACTAAAGGCACTTACCAATAGCAATGTCAGCTTATGGGTATCATCAAATAACCTTAAAAATCAAATTCATCCAGAAGAGATTCATGAGTTTAATGGCTGGCACAATATTGTGCCCCCTGACTCCAGTAATCATAACGTCATTATGGAGCAGGTTTCTACGCAAATTTCAACCACCATTGATAAGGTATTGCATGTATCAGTCGATGGTGAAGATCACGTGGTAGGACTATTTCCGTTTAAAGGTGTACACGGTAAAAATACCTCTATCGCCTTGATCTATATGGATCTGAATCGTGAAAAGATCATGCTTAACAACCAGATATTAACAAGCATATTAATTGCTAGTGTTATGTTACTAATATCCATTTTTCTTGCACACAGATTTGCACGTGAATTAACGCTTCCTATGCGAAGAGCGGCCAAAGAAGTGGAAGATATTTCGAATGGAAACTTTACCAATCGTTTAAGTATTTCCTCGACAGATGAAGTTGGTGATATTTGCCGGGCGACTAATCATTTATTAGACACCCTAGAAAACGCATCGAAAATAACAGAGGAAATACTGGAAACAGCCGTCGATGGCATTATAACAATTAATGACCAAGGCATCCTGGAGACATTCAATCCCGCTGCTGAAAAAATATTTGGTTACAGTGCAAGTGAGGTTATTGGAAATAATGTCAGCATGCTAATGCCAAATCACCACGCAGATCAACACGATAAATATTTACACCGAAATAAAATGTCACATCATAGTCAAGTCACTGGCTTTAGTCGAGAAGTACAAGGAAAACGTAAGGATGGCAGCATATTCCCAATGGATATAGCGCTAAGCGAAATGACGCTAAATAATAGACGACTATTCAATGGTATTGTGCGTGACATTAGCGAACTTAAATACATCGAACAAGATTTAATGAAGTTTGGCCGCATACTTGACCACTCGTGGAATGAGATTTACATATTTGACGCCACTTCCTTTAAGTTCACACAAGTAAGTTATGGGGCAGTACTAAATACAGGTTACAGTAAAGAAGAACTTTATAATCTCACTGCTTATGATATCAAGCCAGAATTTAGTAAAGAACAACTAAGAGAGATGTTAACTCGGTTAGTTTTTGGCATTGCAAAACAACTGACATTTAAAACCCTTCATCAACGTAAAAATGGATCAACATATCCCGTTGAAATTCGATTGCAGATGATCGAAGACCAAATTAATCCAATGTATCTAGCTATTGTACAAGATATTACTGAACGGGTAAGAGCTGAAGAACAAATAATGGAATTAGCCCGTTTTCCGGAAGAAACATCTAACCCTGTGCTAAAAATAGCTGGAAATGGAATTGTAACTTACGCAAATGCTGCCAGCGAACCCGTTAGAAAGTACTGGGGAGTTGAAGTCGGAAAAGAAACGCCACGGAGTGTTTTTCAATTAGTAAAAAAGGCAATTAATGAAAACACATCCCAAGAACTCGAGCTGGATTGTTTTGGCCAGTTTTTTCTTATGTTGCTGGCACCAGTACCAGAACTAGATTCAGTATATGTATACGGAAGTGATATAACCCAACATAAAAAAGACCAGATCATAATCAAGGCACACAAAGAAC
>JAOTSL010000070.1 GCA_029864945.1 Gammaproteobacteria bacterium | reverse complement strand
GTCGAGAATTGCGTACAGAAATGATTGAGCAGGGTAAGACGCATGTGCAACAGTTTCATCCTTCGAATACGACGAGAAACATGATGTCACTTTATCAGGATCTCGGTCGAACATAATGAAAATCGCACTAATCCATATTAAACATGCGGGAGATGGCGGTATTGAAAAATACCTCAACAATCTCTCCAGCTACCTTGCTGACAAAGGTCATGACGTCACTATTATTTGTCGGCGTCATGAAAATCAGCATCACCCGAAAGTTAAGTTTGTAAAATTAAAACCTATCGCATTTGGCCCTGCTCACCGCATTTGGACTTTTGCTAAAGCGGTGGAAAAGCATTTGCAACACGAAAAATATGATGTTGTGTACGGTCTTGGTAAAGCGTGGTCACAGGATATAATTAGGCTCGGGTTTGGCTTGCATGAAACATATATAAAGCAGGCACATGCTTACTCACGAAATCCAACTCAAATTATGCTAGGTAGGGATAGAATAGTTAATAAAGTTGAATTGGCTATTGAGCGAAAAGCATTTTCTAATCCAGATTTGAAAAAAGTAATCGCCAATTCAAAGATGGTGGCTGATGATGTAAAACAACGGTACCAGTTTTCCGATGATCAAATTGAAGTCATATACAACGGCGTAGACCTTGTTAAGTTTAATCCTGATAATAAAATCAAGAGTCGTCAATCCGTGCGCGCGGAATTTGGCTTTACAGAAAAGGATTTTGTACTTTTGTTTCTAGGCACTAACTATGGCCGGAAAGGTCTAGATAGATTGTTGCGAGCATTGCCTCAAGTCGTGGCAAATAAACCTTTAGTGAAACTACTGGTTGTTGGGTACGGATCTCGTATCAAAGAATTTAAAGCCCTCGCGGAAAAACTAGGTGTGACTAAACGTGTCGTATTTGCCGGGGGGCGACGCGATACACAAGCACTATATGCCGCTTCTGATTTGTTTGTTTTACCTACTCGATTTGATCCATTTGCCAATACGACCATAGAAGCTATGGCAAGTGGATTGCCAGTAATAACATCTGTCGAAAATGGCGCTAACGAGCTGATAACAAATGGGATTGAAGGGTGCGTGCTCAAAAATGCGGATGATAGTGAAGAGTTCTCAGAAGTACTAAATGTTTGGTGTGATGCTGATGTGGCAAAAGCGGGTGGGGTGTGTGCGCGAAAACTTGCTGAGAAACACAGTATTGAAAGTAAAATGGAATCAATTTTTCGAACACTTTTAGACCTTTCCTAATAGTGTAAAAAACCTACTATTAGGTTCATAGTATTCTTTCTATTTACTAATCGAGTATATGGTTTTTCTCCGAAGCTACGGCCTTTAGAGCCGCGAGACCTGCTCATGCTACTAAACTAAAGTCGCCATGACATTAGAATTAGGAGGAAAGTATGAGTAGATTTAGTAAATAAATTATCGAAGTGGCTATGATTCAGCTAGCCTTCTTAGGAGACTAGCTTTATACACCCTTATAGGGCGAAATCAAAACTACGTTCTTAGAACGTGGGTTTTTACTTTTTGGTGATGGAAGGAGCTGGTTTTTAATAAGTGTTATTTTTTCTTGAAGTTGCCATAAACGATTCGTTAATTGTAATAGTTAGGAGCCAAGTTGTTTGTTAGCACGTAAATTAAAAATTTTGTTACATTCGCCAGACTTTCCCCCATGGGATGGAGGTGTTGCGGCAGCTGCATTTGATATAGCTAAATATTTGAGTTTATTTGGTCACGAGGTGGTAGTGGTTGCTCATAATTTAACTTCAACGGATAGCAATTGGGACAAGCAGCAGAAATTTAAAGTTTTCCGAGTTAAAAATATTGGCTCTTCGTATATTAAGTATCATTTAATAAAGTGGGAGACTCGGAAAGTCGTTTCTAAAATGAAACCAGATATTTTATTTGCTTTCAACTGGCGCTTTAGCGGACTGGTGTGTTCAGCAATAAAAAATTCTACCGGGATACCTCTTGTACAATTTTATCACGGCAATGAGATTTTTGATCGACGTCGAAAAAGTAAATATTGGGAAAAACTATTTGTTAGTGCGCAAAAAAACACGGACCTTACAATTGCAAATAGTCGTTATACCGCGGACGCACTACTAAGCACACTGAAGTTCCCTGTTGATGTGGATGTTATGCCGCTGGGTGTTGATTTGGATGTTTTTAAACCGTCAGATAATATAGAGGCATTAAAAGCTGAGATGGGGTTTTCAGGTCGGAAAATCATTCTCACTTTGGCTCGGATCGTTGAGCGAAAAAAACACATGACCGTGATAAACGCATTGCGGGAACTTGCTGAGGTTTGCCCTAGTGTGCTGTATGTGATTGCGGGTCGAGGAGACTATAAAGAAGTATTGGAAGCCAAAGTCCAGGAGCTTGGGTTGCAAGACTACGTAAAGTTTGTTGGCTTCGTATCCAGTGAAGACAAGTTGAAATATTATCAAGCGTGCGATGTATATGTAATGCCAAGTAAAAGCTGTATGCAATCCGGAGATTTAGAAGGGTTTGGTTTAACCTATCTGGAAGCGAATGCTTGTGGTAAACCCGCGATAGGTGGCAATGAAGGCGGCGTGCTTGATGCGATCAAGGAAGGGGTAAATGGATACCTGATTAGTCCGGATGATGAATTTGCTTTGTGTGAGCATTTAAAAGACTTGTTGTTAGATGAAATTAAGTATGAAGTATTGTCAGCAAGCGCGTTGGATTACGTTAAAGAATACTGCAGCTGGGAGAAAATCTCTCGTGAATTAGCAGAGAAATTTTTAGTGTTAATTAAATAAAATAACCTGTGAGTCGATGTGGTGGGTTTTATCTGCTACTTTGTTAATAACTGATGTTGCGCACCCTTAATTATGAATCAATAACTTATAATTTTTTGTAAGCGGCACAACCGGCATTCTTGTTGAGGCCTGCGTAACATCAGTTAATAAATTGAGATTTAAACAATGAAGAAAATAGTTAAAAAGTTTATTGAGAAACTGAGTGGTTACAAGGTGTATGATATTTCACCTCATAAATATAGCCTGGTAAATCCTGATTTTGATAAAAACAACTGGTTTTCTCATGAGAGCTATTTAAGGCAGTGCTTTTCAGAAAAGAAAATTGATGTCGTTATTGATGTGGGTGCTAATGAGGGGCAATTCGGTGATTTTATTCGTAATTCTGTTGGTTTCGATGGGCGAATTATTTCGTTTGAGCCTAATCCATCAAGTTTTGTGAAGCTAAAAAACAAGGCTCAGGCTGATGATTTATGGGATGCCTTTAATTATGCATTGGGAAAAGAAAAAGGGGAGTTAGATCTAATTGCTCATGAGGCTAGTGTTCTATCTTCGTTTTTAAAGCCAAATCATAATTTCTCAGATACTTTTGGTAAAAATGTAGAGTCTGAAAAAAAAGTTCGCGTTAATGTTGAAATATTGGGTGATGTGTTGCCCAAAATAATTACGGATTTAGAAAAAAACAATATTTTTTTAAAGATGGATACACAGGGTTTTGACTTTGAAGTTTTTTCCGGTATTGGGCGTGTTTTGGATAGAATAGTGTTGATGCAATCTGAGGTTTCTTTAATTCCACTATATGAAGGAATGAAGGAATGGAAAGATAGCTTGTCCGTATATGAAAGTAAGGGCTTCGAGGTATGTACTTTTTTTCCGATCTTGTTTAAGGGTTTAAGGGTTGTTGAATACGATTGCTTGATGATGAAAAGCATAAAAAAGGAATAATACAAGAGTGAAGTTTTAATGAGTGCAAAATCAGGCGTTTACGTTAATAAAAGAGATGACGTGTTGGATGTTATCTCTGGGTTTGTCAAGAAAGATGATGTGATTCTTGATGTGGGTTGCGGGACAGGCGATTTTGGAGAGTTGTTAAAAGGAAATTCAACTGTTGAAGTGTGGGGTGTTGAGCCAGTTGAGAAAGCTGCTGAGCAAGCAGAGAATAAGCTGGATGGTGTTTTTCGTGGTTTTTTTTCAGAGGGGGCAAGTATTCCTGATAACCATTTTGATATAATCACTTTTAACGATAGTCTTGAGCATTTTCCAGACCCTTTTCCGCCATTGAGGTTGGCTAAGAAAAAACTACGTCCTGGTGGGGTGGTGGTTAGCTCAATTCCTAATGTTCGATACATAAGTAATGTTAAGCACTTTTTGTTTGATAAGGACTGGAAATATGAGGATAAAGGTATTCTTGATAGAACACATTTGAAGTTTTTTACCAAAAAAAGTATGTTGAGGACATATAAGGAAGCTGGGTATGAAGTGCTTGATATCCAAGGAGTGAATCCTCATAGGTGGAATTTAATGGGAATATTGTTTTTAAGGTTGGTGGCGGGTAAATTTATAGAGGATATGAAATACCTGCAATATGTTGTTGTTGCAAGGCCGATTCAAAAATAAGCCGAATATTACTGTTACGATTAAGTAACGAGGTGGATTTGATTTCGTGTTTACTTTTTTTCTAATTTGCCGAGCGCCTTGAAAAATCGTTTTTCTTCTAGCTTAAAGCGAATCCGAGATAATAGTCTTTGTATCATTTGTTTTCTTGGTGTGCTTTTTTTATGGAAGTGAAGGCATACAGCAGAAGAGCAGATGATTTTTATATTGTTGTCGTGTGCTCTAAGGCAATATTCCAGGTCAGATTTGTAGTGCGTGTATTTCTCATCTAATGGACCGATTTTAATAAGTGTTTTTCGGGTTATGAGAAAAACTGCCCCGGTAATCCACTGGCAATTCAATGGATACTGCTGAGTTATTTCATGCAGTTGTTTACTGTAGTTTAAATGGGCATTACCTGTAAGTTCTAGAATATCTGCGGTACTCTTTTTTCCGTAACCTTCACCTCCGCCGTGTTGTACTTTTAGGTCTGGATAGCACAGGATTGCACCGGCAATACCAGCATCTAAGGTCTCTGTGTCGTTAATAAGTTTCTCTATGCTGTTGGGGCCTATCCTTACATCAGGATTGATTAAAATGAGATAATCTGACTCAGGGCTCGCAGCGGCAAGTCCCTGGTTTGTGGCGGGAGTAAACATTAGGTTTTCTTTATTTTTAATAATTTTATCGATATTTTTGATGTATGATGTGCATTTGCTGTCGTTGTCAACGACGATAATTTCGTAAGGTAACTTAGTGTAAAGTTTTAGATTATCGATAACGCTTGGGAAGTGAACTTGAGAGTTGTGAGTGACAATTATGTACGAAATTGATTTCATTATGGGATGTCTGATTATAATTCTGCAAAATTATAGCGCATTCTAAGCTAATTGTTTAGGGTGATCGAGTGTGAAAAACTAATAATATGCATTTTATTAAAAAAGACCTATCAATATTAATTATAGCTACTGATTACTGGAGGTTTAGGTTTTTTAAAAAACTCTTTGAGTCTCTGGCGAATATCAAGCTTATTGTTATTCGAAATGAGAATGAGCTGAGCTTAATATCTGATAAGGGGTATGATCTTGTAATTTGGGAATTGGAATTGGGTTTTAGTCCACCTGACATTTTTCTAAGAGATAAGATAGTGCTGGCGAGTTATCGTGATGAAAGTCATTTACCTGAGTTGCAGTTGGCTGCTAAATTATGGGGTTTACCTCAGCATCGATTTTTACAGTTGGTTGTTGATAAGTCAGAAAAACAAGTATTTCCATTGCCATTGCCTCCTCCTAAAATTACTAAACAATTTGCTGGCTCTCCAAACTCTTTGTCGCTAAGGAAAAGCGACCTATTTTTTCTTTGCTCACCAACATATATTTATATGAATGAAAAAACAGATATGCGATTTACTGCCTACTTGAACAATCGCTGGTGTTATAATCAACGTCTTGAGTGGGTGACTAGCTTATATGAGAGCGGTCGGTTGCCAGCCGGTCAGGGGTTAATTGAACCAGATATTGAATATCTTGGATCAAAGGTGATTGGCAGGGACTTTAAGTTTGATTTAGATACTTTTGTGAGGTCGCTGGATCGTAAGAACTATAGTCAAGCGATGTTGGATAGCAAGCTTATTCTCTGTCCGGGTGGGCATAGTCGTTGGACTTATCGCCACTTCGAAGGTTTTTTTAATCGTGGACTGGTGATATCTACCGATTTAGAGCGAGTTTGTACAACGCCAGAGATACCAGCGGAAGTTTATGTTGCAGTTAAAGATGGTGCCTTCTCAGTGGATGGAATTGATGATATGTTAAACAGTCTTAACCGGCTGCAATCGGTAGCAGATTGCGGATATGAATACGCACAGGATTTAATATACCCGAAAAGTTTGCTGCGTAATTCTGGATATAAACCTGACGCTGTTCAGCAGATGTTTAATAAATTCTCTAGCTGGCTTTCGAGTAACTCATGAAAATATTATTTTTAACTTCGCCTGCTGAAGACTACTTACGGATCAAATTTTAATTGGATTGCGTCAGATATACGGAAATGAAGTGGTTGATTATCCAAGAAAAGAAGTTTTGTATCAGTCATATGATCGTCCGAACAGTGAAATGTATGGTAATGGTTTTTCTATATGGAAAACACTTCCTGATATAGCGATTGATAGAGAGAATGTATTTGAAAAATTGGATCATAACTATTTTGATGTCATAGTATTTGGTAGCATCTGGCGATTAAAACCAATTTTCAAACAATTGAGACGTAACTGGAAAGCCATGTTTAAAGCTCATTTGGTGTTTCTTGATGGTGAGGACGACCCATATATTTATAAGCAAGCTGCGCTATTCGGTAAGTATTATAAAAGGGAGCTTGCTACTTCGTGGCATTCTTTATGGGCCAAGCCTATTTCATTTTCAATTCCTGATTTGAAAATTAGCCAGTTTGACATAAAAAAATAAATTATTTGCGACTCACGTTCAATGTGACGAGGCATATAAAATAGATGAGGTTAGGCAGACTTGTCAGAAAAGCTATGCCTTTACTGATGAGGGTGCTTATTACCAGGATGTTGCCCGATCTTATTATGCGATTACTATGAAAAAGGCGGGTTGGGATTGCATGCGGCATTATGAAATAGCGGCGAACGGGACAGTACCTTGTTTTTATCAATATAAATATAAGCCGAAAGATTGCGCGCCCCATGGTTTGGTAGATATGAAAAATATGCTGACGTTTGATTCTGCTGAAGAGTTGTCTGCTAAAATAGAAAAAGTAGAGCAAGACAGAAGTTATAATTTTTTGAGGGAAAATATTTTGGCTTGGGTAAAAGATAGCTCATGCCGCAATGCCGCAGAAAGATTGATGAGAGACTTAGGTCTTTAATACTCATTACGATAATAATGCTTGTTTTCAGGTTTTATAAAACAGGTGCAATAAGAACCTATCCGATATTATATTCGACCCTAAGATGATTAATAGTTAAACTTATAATTACTTTATTAAACATTAAAGCCACGTCCTTAGGGTGTGGATCAGGTTCGAGGCTACGGCCTCTAGAGCCGCGAGGTTTGCTTATGCTACTAATCTGTCGTCGCCACGACATTAGAGTTAGGAGCAAAGCATGAGCAGATTTAGTAAGTTAACACATGTATTATGGCTCTGTCAGTATCATATCTTCTGGGGCCCTAAGTATCGATATCGAGTGTTGACGGGTAAAGTAGGCTTCGAAGCATCTAAGGCAATAAGAGTCTATGCAGAAAGATTGGGTTGTGAAGGCATAGAAGCTAATGTCCAGCACTGATCAATTGCATTTGTTGGTGAAAGTTCCACCGAAGATCTCGATATCCAAGTTACCTGGTGCAGTTAAAGGTAAAGCCACTTTACAAATTTTCAAACAGTTTACGCATCTAAAGATGAAGCCTTATTGAGGGAATCATTTTTGGGCAAAAGATTATTGTGTGGGCACTGGAGTTGGTGCCGAAATGATACGGAAGTATGTAAAATATCAGGGAAAATTAGAAAGAAATCTGGAATTAGGTTTCGATAAATAAATTACCCAAGTGGCGATGATTTAGCTAGCCTTCTCATTAGAGTGTATAAAACCACTAGAACGTGGATTTTTACTTTTATGTGATTTATTGCTTGGTTACTATTGCCAATTCCTCGGAGTTAATCATGTGCACATGAATAGTCTGGATCTGAGTATCTCCGAAGAATTGTTCTGGGCTTTGCTTTAACTTTGTTCTAGCTCTTGTTTAAAGTATTCAATTGTTGATTGCAGGCCTTGTTCAAGTTGAATTGATGGCTGCCACTTTAGCGCTTCCTTAGCAAAAGAAATATCTGGCTGTCGCTGTTTTGGATCATCCTGTGGCAGTGGGTTGTATATAATTTTTGATTTTGAACCGGTCATAGACACAACCTTCTCAGCTAGTTCTTTTATGGTGAATTCACCGGGATTACCCAAATTCATGGGGCCAGTAACATCATCAGGGGACTCCATTAAAAGAATAAAAGCTTCAATCATATCCGAGACGTAACAAAATGAGCGAGTTTGAGAGCCGTCGCCATAAATTGTAATATCATGATTTTGTAAGGCTTGCATAATGAAATTGGATACGACGCGACCATCATTGGGGTGCATGCGTGGACCATAAGTATTAAAGAGGCGCGCTACTTTTATGCGTAAGTTGTGCTGACGGTGATAGTCAAAAAATAGGGTTTCTGCGCAACGCTTCCCTTCGTCGTAACATGAGCGAATGCCAATTGGGTTAACGTTACCCCAGTAACTCTCCTGTTGTGGATGCACAGCAGGATCACCATAGACTTCGCTTGTTGACGCCTGAAACACTTTGGCTTTTACGCGCTTTGCTAAACCAAGTACATTTATCGCCCCATGTACGCTGGTTTTTGTGGTTTGAACCGGGTCATGTTGATAATGGATAGGAGATGCAGGGCAGGCAAGGTTATATATTTCATCGACCTCTATATATAAGGGGAAAGTGACATCATGCCTCATTAATTCGAAATGAGGATTGTTTAGGAGGTGTGCAATATTGTCTTTTGTGCCGGTGAAAAAATTGTCCACACACAAAACATCGTTATCTTTTTCAAGTAGTCGCTCGCACAAATGAGAACCAAGAAACCCTGCGCCTCCGGTTACCATCACACGTTTTCGGCCGTACTTTCTCACTTGTTTATCCTTCTTCCATGTATTAATTCTATTGTTGGTATTCTACCATTATTTGCTGGATTGTTTATAGTGACTGAATGGATAACTTTTTCATGTTGAGTTTGAAGTAATAAAGTCAGTATTCTCGGCAGTTTATTAATATAATAGTAGGTGACATATTTCTAGCAAAAGTATATTTTACGCCACATGTAAAATATTTTCGTAATTAAACCGGTTTTAAAATAAGATTGTTGCAAATGACATTAAAAATCCCTAATTTTTCTAAAAGTAGATTACTCGTAGTCGGTGACCTAATGCTCGATCGCTATTGGCATGGTGGAGCTAGGCGTATTTCTCCAGAAGCACCGGTTCCAGTGGTCGGGATTGATAAAATCGAAGAGCGTCCCGGTGGTGCTGCGAATGTTGCGTATAATCTTTCTGCCTTGGGCTGTGGTGTTACGTTGCAAGGTGTTGTTGGTAAAGATGAGGCAGCTGACCGTCTAGAGCATTTGCTAAATAATGTAAATGTTAATTGCCGATTTCTTGTTCAAAGTGACGTGCCAACTATTACGAAATTGCGTGTCATTAGTCAGCATCAGCAATTGATACGCTTAGATTTTGAAGAAATTTTGTCCAGCATTCTAGTTGAGGAGATAAACGAAAGTTTTGCTGCATTGGTGAGGTCTCACGAACTAGTTCTTTTTTCTGATTATGGAAAAGGCGTATTGCAAGATGTGCAGACACTTATAAAAATTGCAAATCAGCATAACAAGCCCGTGGTTATCGACCCGAAAGGCTCGGATTTTTCAAAATATAAAAACTCAACATTAATGACGCCAAATGCCAAAGAGTTTGAGGCTGTTGTTGGTGAGTGTAAATCAGACGAGGCGGTCGAGACTCGCGGGCGCAATTTACTGGATGAGCTTAATCTAAAAGCTTTACTGGTTACGCGTGGAGAGCATGGCATGTCTTTAATGCAGCGTGATGATAGTGTGCTACATATTACCACTGATGCAAAAGAGGTATATGATGTAACCGGTGCAGGTGATACTGTGATTTCCGTTTTTTCTGCTGCATTGGCGCGCGGGCTTCCATTAAAAGAGTGTGCGCGTTTAGCCAATGTTGCTGCCGGAATTGCGGTTGGTAAATTAGGTACGGCAACGGTTACGACTTCTGAATTGCGCTCTGCTTTAAAAGGTAAGCAATCACATGAGCAAGGTATCATGAGTGAAGATGACTTGTTGGCAGCTGTTGCCGATGCTAAAGTGCAGAAAAAGAAAATTGTCATGACCAATGGTTGTTTTGATTTGCTGCATGCAGGGCATATCGCATATTTAGAGCAGGCGCGATTGTTAGGCGATAAATTAATCGTCGCAGTCAATAGTGATGACTCAGTGAAACGATTGAAAGGCAACAGCAGGCCAATTATTCCTTTGGAGCAACGAATGGCAGTGTTATCAGGTTTATCTAGTGTAGATTGGGTTGTTCCTTTTTCTGAAGACACACCTGAACGTTTAATGCGTGCAGTCTTGCCTGACATTTTGGTAAAAGGCGGTGATTATCAGGTGGAAGATATTGCCGGTTACGGATGCGTTACTGAGAATGGTGGAGTGGTCGAAGTGCTGCAGTTTTTAAATGGTTGTTCAACGAGTAAGATAGTAGAAAAAATCAAGTCCCTCTAAGAGTTCGACCTCAGTTAAATCTATTCCAAGTACACTGATATATGTAATGCCTCAGAATATATGAGGAGTTCTCTAAGAGCGAATATGTTGCTGAATTCTAAATGTTTAATTTTTAAATTCTGTTTCCCGAGTGTCGATAATGGTATAGTGTTATATGATTGTTTTTTTATAAAGAGTGGACCTAATTGATGTCAAGAAAACGAAATCCAAAATATATTGTTGACCTTCTTTTGCTTCCCTTAGTCCTCTTGGGCGCAACGGTTTTGGGGTATATACGTAAAAAAGGAATGGTTCGTTTTCCTCTTTGTAGCAAGCTTTTGATAAAAGTTGGTGTGTTCCCAATTATTGACTTTTATTATGAACCTTTATTTGATTACAGAGATAAGAGTCATCATTTTGGTATTGAGCGAAACCTGCCGGGTATTAGCTGGAATGAACAGTCTCAACTTTTATTTCTTGATGAGCTCTCATATGCAAAGGAATTGATGTCTATTCCCCAGGAGAAGCCGTCTGATGGTTCATTTTATATTAATAATGGGTCATTCGAATCCGGTGATGCTGAGTTCTGGTATCAAGTGGTGAGAAGTAAAAAACCGAAGAAAATAATTGAAATTGGGAGTGGGAATTCAACATTGGCTGCTATTTTAGCCATTAAAAAAAGTCAAATGGAGAATGAGGATTACAGTTGTGAGCATACATGTATTGAACCCTTCGAAATGCCATGGCTTGAGTCGACCGGAGTAAAAGTTATTCGAGAAAAAGTTGAAGATATTGATATTGATATTTTTTCCTGTCTTGAGGAGGACGATATATTATTCATTGATTCATCTCACATAATACGACCCGTTGGTGATGTTTTGACTGAATATCTGAGTATTTTGCCGACCCTAAATAAGGGCGTAATTGTCCATATCCATGATATTTTTTCTCCCAGGCACTATCCATTTAGTTGGTTTGACGAAACGGTTAGGTT
>JAOTSL010000069.1 GCA_029864945.1 Gammaproteobacteria bacterium | reverse complement strand
CCATTGACTGCAGATGTTTTCGAAAATATCGAATCCAGCCAGGCTTCATCCTTTATAATTTCTCGCAACGCACTTTCCAGTAGCTGCTCATCCACTTCCGGCGTCAGCTGACCTTGCAATTGACTTGTACGAATATAATCAACATGGCTAAACATTTCTTTAATTACATGAATTATCTTTACGAACGAATAAACCGAGGGTTCGTGACCTCCCTCAGAGGAGGAAAAAATCTGTGCATTTATTCGTTGAGATAGAATCAAGCCTAACCTGACAATCATTAAAACAATTTGAGACAACTGTTGAGTTAATTGCGGAGTTAATTGCGGAGTTACTTTCAAAGTAAGCTCCGCACCTGACTGAACATCATAATAAAACAGGCTTTTAGCACTAAACACCAGTGACAACTCATCAGAGCTACTAATGATTTTAGAAAGCTTGTCTAATGATACTTCCACCTCACCACCTATCTTTAAAACCAACTCATCCACTGCTTTCTCTATTCTCAACTCATTACTTTTTTTATTTTTGAAAAACATTAAAAACAATATGTCCGACAAAGTTGTTGGCGCCGAATCTGCGTCAACGTGTTTATTCACATGTGATTCATCAAATACAATTGAGCCAATAAGATTGACCGACGGAGGCAAAAAAACCATTCTTGCTCGGGTAAAAGAATCCCCCGCCGCATACATCTGCTCCAGATCCATATTGATGCCGGCCTGAGCAATCCCTGAAATATTTTCACCTTCCCCAAATCGGTTCATTGCATCACAAAGACGCATAAATACACGTAACTTTATAGATAAAATCGAGGCAACATCTGGCATTTTAACCGTGAGGTAATTTTGCTCATTTAATCGCTGAGTGAAACTACCCGACTCAGACAATACGCGATAACGTCCAGATTCTTTGCTTGTGCTCAACTTATCCAACAAATCAGTTTTAGATTTTCCTGACACTAGTTCACAATAATCAATAAGGTTTAAGGGGAAGTATGAAAAACCATAAACTGAAAATGGCTCATAGGAAAATGGAATAATGTGATGAAATTCATTAACAACAGAAGTTGATGATTTTTCTACTTGAGGAAAACATTTTTTTGCATGTTTACAGCCGCTACAGGGCATATTCTTTGATGCTGAATCGGTTTGAGCGTACTGAGAAAAAACATCTTCTAATAATGTTACGTTTTTATCATCAAAACTTTCGTAAAAAGAATACGATATTGCTTTTTCATCTAATTCGTTGCACCGAGGACAATACAAACAATCATCATCTTTTTTATACTCGAGTGTACCCGAGCAAACAACACACTCCACGTTAAAAAATTGTCGCGTTTTACGACAATAAAATGCTGGTGAATGACTAGAGTCTCCAGAAGCCTGGTACCCTGTATTAAAATCAATCACTGCTGGTAACGGAATACGATCTTCGTCACGATAACGCTCCAGCATTACCAACTCATCAACCGCGTTTTTGTCATTATTCGCGTTATAGATATTGAGCAAAATAAATTGTTCGCTAAATCCTTTTCCGGTACTCAATCTAGCAAGAAAATAACGCCGCCCAACACCCAGATTAATCATTTCAAACGGGTCCAGTGACGCCAATGATTCATTAGTCGGGTCGTCAGGTTTCAGACACACATGCAATAACATCGGTGATCTATCACCGAAAAGCAGCCGACCAAGGTTTGCCTCAAGGATATTACTGTCGTTTACGTTTGTCATACACCGCATTTTCCATTTTTGGTATATGTTTTAACGTTTAATCTTAGAAAAACTGAAGCTTTATACTCAATAAAAACAGTGAAATTAGAGAATAATATTCAGCGGTACCTGATTAGGAACCTGAAGTAACTATCGGAGAATATTAATAAAAACCTTTAAGTTTGCCTGTTCTACGGTTTAATTAGTCAGGTTATGGCCAAAATAGAACATGCTTTGATCATCGGGAATGGAGGTTTGCCTAATTTTTAGTTTAAAATACTCAGTGTCTCGAATCCCTCTTGCTCATTTCCTTATTAACCCAATACTCACATTGCCCGCCTCAATTCTAGCCGATGTTAGCTGATGCTTGGCGTAGCTACAAATACCGTTCATGTTCTTTCTCATTGACCGTGCAAATGTTTTCAAATAAGTCATGTTTGTTTGATCGGCCATAACGCACCATTGTTCCAATTCCCTTTTCATGACGACAACTTCTGTGTTTTTCCATAATGCTTGTAATTGCTCTTTCATTAGATACAAAACATTCAAATTTTGATTTTCTGATAGCAGGTTGTTCAGCTTCCCCGATTGCTTATCTGTTAACTTATCTTCATTTTTCAGGAGTAAATAATAGCAGCCTTTTAATAAATCCCTTCCGGCCTGATTCGCTTTTCTGAACTCTATTCGACGTTGATTTTTGATAACATCCGAAAAATTTTTCATCACATGAAATCGATCAAATACGATATTTGCATTAGGCAGTGTTCTCTTACTGATTTTTGATAGGCTGGCCCCATGTCCATTGCTACGGCCTCTATGTTTTCAGCGGTTTTCGAGGGTATGCGCTTTAAAAAAGCAGTAAAAACGTCGGCCGTTCGTCCTGTTTCTACGCCGATTAAATACCCTTTAACCATATCGTAAATGACTGTCATATAGTCATGTCCTTTTGCCCTTGCAACTTCATCAACACCAATATATTTCAAGTCAGTTAATTTCTCTGGCTCAAGTGCAGGCAAGTTTTTTTCAAGGTAATTCTTATCGATATTTTTTACCGTTTCCCAGCGTATACCAAAACGCCTGGAGACCGATTGTATGCTCATGTGACGGCAAAGACCGTAGACGAACCTAGAATAACCACATTATTTTAATAATTACAATAAGTTGAATCGCATCCACCTGAGTTAACTCGTAGAGCGTGAGCCCAATACGGCAATTTACACTATACTCATGACACAGCGAGGAACCAAGAACCGCTTCAGCTTTAAAAAGGAAATCCAGCGGAAAACCCATATAGATTATTATCTATGGTTTTTATATTATTAATTTATTATCTTTAATATACCGATTGAGGGATACTAGTCCCACTAAAAAAGAACGAGTGAAAACACTTTCCTCATTAAGCTGTTTTCACACTCTCCCCCCTAAGTGATTTTTTAGTGAACCCTCCCTTAAAAGAGCACCCGATTGGTGCTCTTTTTTTTTGCTTATGAGAACCTCCGATAATAGATTTGGAGTGATTTTTGCTGTTTTCTATCTACCCCTCGTGTTAAAGCCTCTAATTCTCATGAAATTTGACAGACTGATGGGCTTCTTTATTTCATACGTGGCAATCATTCAGCCAAAATATCACACGAAAAGCACAAAAAAACCCGGCCTGCAAAGTAGCAGAAGCCGGGTTTTTCTTAATTAATAGCCTTTTAACGCAGTTTAGCCGGTAACATTGATACTTGCAGCAACTTATCAAATGCACTTTGAATCATATCTTCAGTTATCGCGATTTCCCTTCCCCTGGCATCGATAACTGCAGCCCCATTAAAATCCACTTCTTTAACATTAGGAACATTATTTTTTTCATCTGACTGCATAATTTCACCCCTTTCTACCGCTCTTTACCACAAAACTGACAGCTTTTTTGCTACCGTTATTAATTATATCGGCTGTCAATCTCCCTCTTACAGCGTGGTTATATAACGCTTATGTGACCGACTACGCATTTTTAACAACCTGCAATTATTCTAATTCTTATTTGCCGTATTTAACGTGAATTTCTCATAAATCATCCCCGCCTTCAGTAAAGCTACACTACTAATACATAAATTGTAAAACATTATTTTTTCATTATCAGAAAGAGAAAAATTATTAATCCCTAACAAAGCACTCGGTTAAATGGACTATTTTTAGCCCCATTTCATTTTCAACCGCAAATGGCGCACAATAAAACTCACCGACGACTGCGGCAATCTGTTCATCTATAAATACAATTGGTATATTATTTCTGAGCCAGGGCGGAGTATTTTCTTCCTGAAATATTTTTTTTAATGACTGGGATTTATTTCTACTTTTTGGCCTGCATCTTTCGCCACCTTTACGGATTGTTATCTGAATATTTTCAGATAACAATCGTGATGGTGAAATTCCTTCACCTTTTGACAACACCAACTCGAGCACACCATAACCGGGTATTTTCACTCTTTGACCCTGCTGCCAATTGGGAATATTTATTAAAAAATCACTTGGGATTTTTTCTCTATTCTTATTTAATAAATACAAACCATTCTGAAATCGCCGAAGCTCTGCCTCACCCCAGTAAAGAACTGGACAAGCATCGTCTTGTGCTGCTATTACAGTATAAATTTCATTTAACTGTTTATCACTTGGCGACTGGTAACCTAATGAGTTTATCCAGTGACGAATAAGATTATTTTTTCTCTGGGATGATAAATTGTTTATTCCATCAATTTCAAGACAGCCTTTTTTCTGATTATATGTCTCTTGATAATCTTGTTCAGAAATCTGCTTTAAAAGCTCACTGGTCTGTCGCATGTGCTGGGAAAAACGACCAACTGTTTGCCGGTAAGAAGGCCATCGCTTTTCCATAACTGGCAACACTTCGTGTCTCAAATAATTTCTATCGTATTTTGTTTCACTGTTACTCGGGTCATTAACCCACGTTAAATTATTATCACTGGCATAACTTTCAATTTCTTCACGACTAAACCTCAACAAAGGACGAACTAAATAAGTTGAATTAAACACTGATATCTGACGAATCCCCGCAGCACCATCAACGCCTGTACCTCGTAACATTTGTAAAAATACAGTTTCAATTTGGTCATCAAGATGATGACCCGTTAACAAAATATCATCTACACACAATAAATTTTTAAACGCAGCATAACGTGCATTTCTGGCGGCTGCTTCAGGGCCTTCGCCTTGCGAAGGTGTTGCATCAACGGAAACACATTCAATAGAAATATTTAATTTTTGACAAAATGAAACACAAAAAGATTGCCAGCCATCCGCAGCTGACTGCAATTGATGATTAACATGTATGGCTTTAATTTTAAAAAGGGGTTTTGATATGTCGGGTGAAGATGGTGTTAATAAGGAAGATAAAGCGTGTAACAATACAACAGAATCTACACCACCACTTAGTCCGACAACGAATGACAAGGGCGCCGTAGATAAAACCCCAGAAGCCTGCAACAACTCTTCAAGCGATTGCTGCAGTCGCTCCGGGGAAAATTTAAGCCCAGACACAGGTCCAGGCACAAATAACGGCAATCATGATTCTTTGTAATTACCAAGCGACATCAAGCGCGTATAACGTGCATCCAATACGCCCTCGATACTCATTGAGGTAAGCTCTGTAAGCTGCTCGTTTAAAACGGCCTTAATACTGGCCGAAATGGCAGGTAAATCACGATAAGCTGAACCAAGCGGCTCTTCAATAACATTATCAATAAGACCTAACTCCGATAAACGCTCAGATGTTATACCCATTGCCTCGGCGGCATCACTGGCTTTTTCTGCACTTTTCCACAAAATAGATGCGCAGCCTTCGGGGGAAATCACGGAATACGTGCTGTATTGCAGCATATTAACGCGATCACCAACACCAATCGCTAATGCACCGCCGGAACCACCCTCTCCGATAACGGTACATATAATAGGAGTTTTGAGTTTTGCCATAACAAACAGATTACGAGCGATTGCTTCAGACTGCCCCCTTTCTTCTGCATCAACACCGGGGTATGCACCAGGGGTATCGATAAAAGTCAAAACGGGTAATTTAAAACGCTCCGCCGTTTCCATTAAACGCATGGCTTTACGATACCCTTCTGGACGAGGCATACCAAAGTTTCGGCGGATTTTTTCTTTGGTATCACGGCCTTTTTGTTGGCCAATAACCATAACTGGTCTTTCGTCAAGATAGGCCACTCCGCCGACGAGTGCAGCATCATCCGCAAAAGTTCGGTCGCCATGTAACTCTTCAAAGCCATCAAAAATCCGGGCTATATAGTCGAGTGTATAAGGACGTTGTGGGTGGCGAGCAAGCTGTGATATTTCCCAGGCTGTTAGCTTTGAAAATATTTTTTCGGTCAGCGCCCTGCTCTTACCTTCTAAAGTTTGAATTTCGTCTGTTATATTAATTTCGGAATCATTCCCGACAAAACGTAACTCTTCGATTTTTGCTTCCAGCTCAGCAATCGGCTGTTCAAATTCAAGAAAATTTAAATTCATGGTTTTTGTATGATCATTCAGTAAACATTAAGTCGTTAATTATAACCGAGCAAGGTTTTGTATGTAAAAGGTTAACTAAGAAATAGGAAAGGAAATTGAATAACTTTCAAGCCTTAACTAAAATTCTAATGCGATTGAGTCCTCACCTGCGAGTGTTTTCAATTGCACCATCAAATCTTCTGTTGGTTTTATGCGCCATTCTTCACCAAACCTAAGACCTGCATAGGCCTTTGATGTGCTATATCGTACGAATATTGGGCATTCCCCTTCCTGATACGGCCTCAATGCATTTGCCATATCCTGCACAAACGAATTATTTATCTGCTTGTCATTTAGCTTAATAATCATGCGACGAGCAAAATGACCTCGAGCACCGTCCATATCGTACATTTCTTTTGCCTGCATACGTAACCCACCACTAAAATCATCCAGAGTTACTTCTCCACTAGCAACAATAACGGTATCCATTGTCAGTAATGGACGAAAGGTTTCCAGCGCTTCAGAAAATAGTGTGATATCTAGCTTGCCACTCTTGTCGTCAATAGTCAGTATCCCGATATTGGAACCGCGTTTGGTTCTAATCACCCGCATCCCAACCAACAAACCACCAACAGTCACTTTTAATTTTTTATCTGATTGCAAATTGGCGATTCTTGCCGTAGTAAATTTTTTTAGCTCAGCGCGATACATATCAATTGGATGACCGGTCAAATACAAACCCAAGCTTTCTTTTTCGGCGGTTAAGCGACGCTTGTCATCCCATTCAGGCACGTCTGCCCATTGTGCTTCTGTATTAGCGTTAGCTTCTATTGACGCAAAACCAAACATATCACTGATGCCTGCAGCTGCATTTTTTGTGTGTTGATCAGCCATTTGAATCGCCGTTGTCAGACTGTTCATCATTGTTGCGCGATTTGGTCCGAGCGCATCTAAACCGCCACACCGGATCAACGTTTCAAGCGAGCGTCGATTAACCTTTTTTAGATCGACGCGTTTGCAAAATTCAAACATGTCGGTAAATGTGCCGTTTGCTTTTCGTTCTGCAACAATCACTTCTATCGCTGATTCACCCAACCCTTTGATTGCACCAAGCCCGTAATTAAGCTGCACATCATCCACTGAACGAAAATGATAATCACTGCTATTCACACAAGGAGGATGAAGGTTTAACTTCATATGCTCGCATTCCTCAACAAGAATGACGACTTTTTCAGTGTTATCCATATCAGCCGACATTACTGCAGCCATAAATGGTGCGGGATAATGGGCTTTTAACCATGCAGTTTGATAAGAAACAAGTGCGTATGCTGCCGAGTGTGATTTATTAAAACCATAACCAGCAAATTTTTCCATCAAATCAAAAATACCGGTTGAGGTTTTTTTATCGATGTTATTATTTAAACAACCTTCGGTAAAAATGGTCCGCTGCTTCTCCATTTCTTCCGGTTTCTTTTTACCCATCGCGCGACGTAACATATCAGCGCCGCCCAGTGAATAACCGGCCAGCACCTGTGCGATTTGCATTACTTGTTCTTGGTATAAAATAACACCGTAAGTCGGTTGTAAAACAGGGCCGATATCAGGATGATCGTAAACTACTTTTGCACGTCCGTGTTTACGATTTATAAAGTCATCAACCATGCCCGATTGCAATGGACCAGGACGAAACAGTGCAACAAGTGCGATAATATCTTCAAACAAATCTGGCTGAAGGCGCTTGATTAAATCCTTCATACCACGGGACTCAAGCTGAAATATAGCGGTGGTTTGTGAGGCTTTTAATAGATCAAATGTTTTTTTATCAACCAATGGAATAGTTGAAATATCCAACAACTCTTCGCCGAGTTCTTTCTTATGCGCATTAACCGCTTTTACGGCCCAGTCAATAATGGTTAATGTTCGCAGACCAAGAAAGTCAAATTTTACAAGCCCAACGGCCTCTACATCATCTTTATCAAATTGTGTTACGAGGTTATTTCCCTCTTCATCACAATACAATGCAGAAAAATCGGTTAATGCTGTCGGCGCGATAACTACACCACCGGCGTGCTTACCTGCATTACGGGTGATGCCTTCCAGCGAAAGCGCAAGATCAATAAGCTCTTTAACGTCTTCATCATTTTCATACAAAGTACGAAGGGCTTCTTCCTGCTCCAGCGCTTTTGTTAACGTGATGCCGATTTCAAAGGGGACCAATTTCGCAAGACGATCGGTAAAACCATAAGGCTGATCAAGCACTCGGCCACAATCGCGCACGACCGCTTTTGCCGCCATGGAACCGTAAGTGATTATTTGTGACACTTTATCTTTGCCGTAATGACGCGACACATAATCAATAACCTGATCTCGATTATCCATACAAAAATCGATGTCAAAGTCAGGCATAGATACCCGTTCAGGATTTAAAAATCGCTCAAACAGTAATTCGTATTCAATCGGATCAAGATCGGTAATGGTTAACGCATAAGCCACCAACGAACCCGCACCGGAACCTCGACCAGGGCCTACAGGTATATCATTATCTTTCGCCCACTTGATAAAATCGGCAACAATCAGGAAGTAACCGGGGAATCCCATGTTATTTATTACATCAAGTTCAATTTGCAGACGTTCGTCGTAAACTTTTCGTTCTTCAGCGTAATTCGGTGATTCTTTATTTAATAATCGAAGCAGTCTTTTTTCCAGACCTTCACGGGAAAGTTCACCAAAATATTCCGCCATGGTCATGCCTTCAGGCACGGGGAAATCAGGTAAATAATTTTTTCCCAATGAAAGCTCTACATTGCAGCGCTTGGCAATTTCTACCGTGTTTTCTATCGCCTCGGGAATATCAGAGAATAATTCCACCATTTCTTCCGGCGTGCGCAAATATTGCTCATCGGAAAAACGTTTTGGGCGGCGATTATCTGAAAGTACACGACCTTCATTAATACAAACCCGTGCCTCGTGAGCGTAAAAATCACCCTGTTTAAGAAAGTGAACATCATTACTGGCAACGACCGGCAATCCAGTAATATTAGCAAACTCCACTGAAGCATGAAGATGGTCTTCTTCAGCTGGCCGACCTGTGCGCATGATTTCAAGATATAAACGATCAGGAAAAAGTGTCTGCCACTTTTTTACCGCAGAATGTGCTTGTGCTACACCGCCATTGATTAATTGTTGCCCAATATCACTACTAGGACCCAGCAATACAATCAGGCCGTCACATTTATCCTTCAACCAGTCAAACTGGAGCATTGGAATGCCTCGATGCTGCCCTTTTTGATAACTAAGGGAAACCAGACGAGTTAAATTTAAATAACCTTCATAATTTTGGCTCAAAAAAACAGCACGATGCGGTTTATCATGGTCTTCTTCATTCACTATCCATACGTCAGAGCCGAATATGGGTTTCACACCTGCCTGTTGAGCCGCGCGAAAAAATTTAACAATAGCAAACAAGTTAGATTGATCGGTTAACGCAATAGCGGGCATTCCTGACTCCGCCGCCGCTTTGAACAACGGTTTTATGCGAACTATGCCGTCAACCAGTGAATACTCGGTATGCAGGTGTAAATGAACAAAACTGTTTTGCATGGATTAAAAAAACGCCTTTGAGAAATTCTTGTCGCGGTATTCTACAATAACTCGATGGTAAATGGTGATCAGATAACATATCAATATTGTTCTCCCTGTTTACATTGTGGGATCAATATGTTCCTATATCATCATTCCATGATATTCTTATTCGACGTAATTTAAGGTAGTATTTAAGCAATGAAAAACATCACAAAAATGGCCATATCAGCAGCATTATTAACCTCTTTTTCAACTACCAGTTTTGCAGAAAAGAGTTGGCAGTTTTTTCCTGGTGTAAATGATGATTTTATTTTTGATCCAACAATTTCAATAATGGCTGGTCAAATGCGACCTTCATTAAAAATTGGGGATGCCGCAATTGGCACAGGAATTGAGTTATCAATCAACTGCCCTTTACTTCAGCCACCAACAAATCGTATTCGCCAGCAAATAAGTTACTTCAATTATAAGGACAGTGATTCAACAATTATCACCGTTGAAGTGAATCCGCATTACGTTTTTGAGGTTATGCCCAAACTTGAAATCGGTGCCGGCCCTGGTTTTGGTTATGTCAGTGCTGACGTTAATGGCAAAACAGCCAACATGGGCGCTTTTCAATTAGGCGGCAGCATACATTACAGAATCAGTAGATTCTTCATCGGTGCTGAGGGACGTTACCAGTGGACAACCGAAGGGAAAATCGGAACTGGAACAGAAGATGGTGCTAAAAATGCCAAGGCAGCTTTAAAACTCGGCTTCGATTTCTAAAACACTCTCAGCGCATTCATTTTTTTGATTCAGGCGACGTTTTATTTCGCACTTAATCGGTCACATATTTTTATATGCTCCGTCTTTCGGCAATTGTTCCTGCTTTGCTCTAATAAGGTATATTCATGTACCGATCTGTGCGAAATAAAGCCGCGACTGAATCAGAATCTAAACATACTAAAGGGTTATTTTTGAGTTTTTTAAAAGTGTCTGAAACAAAATTCCCGGCAATTTTTATGTTTGACCAGACTCAGATTTGATGCACTAAGAAACCGTTATTCCGGTGGTGATTGAATAAGCGTATCGTATGAATAACGTGTGGATATCAACCTATTAAACTCAAAAATATCGAGTAGCTTTTCATAAGCGGTGGGACTAATCATCGGATCGGCTTGCCAACATCCAAGTTTTTTGTAAGCTTCAATTGTTGAAGTTAATACATCAACATCAATATTAGGGAAAAAACCTGCTTCTGCTTCTTTTGCCGCTATTTCTTCAGCTGGTGCCTCAATCGAATAAATTAGTGCTTTTCGATAAGCTCTCATAAAAGCTTTTGCCTCATCTTTTTCCAACCACTCTCTGGATGCACATAAACTGCTGAAAGCAACCGGCCCTATTTCATCGCCAACGGAAGCCAGCACATACCCTAATCCTTCTTTTTGTAATTGCTGTGGTGATGGTCCTTGCTGGTGTACATAATCTGCCACACCACTTCGAAATGCCTGGTCTATTTCATCAACCGAACCGCCATCAATTACGTTTAACGATGCGTAATCTACACCGTGTTTATGTAATACGTATTTCAGTGTGGCCATTGGTTGAAACAAGTGATCAACTAAAATGGTTTTACCAGCTAATTTCGACCATTGAAAATTGTCGTCTTTTTCTCTGCCGGCTATAAAAAAACCATCCCGTTCGTTAATTTGAGAAAAATGGATAATTTGTGGCTCTTTTAACGGTTGTTTAACTGATTGCTTGACCAGCTCTACGTTTCTCTCCAAGCTGGCAAAACCGGTAGCTACAGCTGATTGCGCTACGTCACAACTACCGTTTGCAATACTATCGGGTATGGTTTTTACCGGCGAAGCCAGTGTGTAAATTGGCTCCAACCCTTCATCTTTTAAAAATCCACCCGCGACACTCATCAGTAAGGGTGAATAAAATGCAGAGTGACGAAGCGCCATAATGCTAATACAAGACATATTTTTAAAACCTCAACACTGAGCCACATAATTTTGTAAACAAATGAAAGGCCCCTATAATACCACCTGTACCCGTACAAAG
>JAOTSL010000068.1 GCA_029864945.1 Gammaproteobacteria bacterium | reverse complement strand
ACTGCATCCGGAGTGGTATTTATGACACTGGAAGATGAAACCGGATTTGTTAATGTCGTTGTCTGGCCAGCATTTGCAGAAGCCCAGCGCAAGGCATTGATAAAGTCTCGGTTATTGGCAGTGAGTGGAACAATTCAACAGGAAGATGGTGTGCTGCATTTAATTGCCGGGCGGCTTGAAGATTTAAGTGATTGGCTGGGTGATTTAAGTACACAGTCCAGAGATTTTCACTGAACCTACATCGAATGTTGGATTGCTTAAAGAAATGTTAATAGTGTAAAAAATGTCGTTTGATCACGAATGCATCGAATTGGGGTTCGTAAAATAAAATACGAACCTCAATAAATAATTCAATAATTATAACGATAGAAATTATTGATCAGAAACAAACATCTTGTTAGCGCTGTTGGTTTGTGAATCCTGTTTTTTAGCTTGTTGTCCAGGTATATCACTATAAACAAACATTGCTCGGCGATTAGAGCGCCAGGCATCGTCATTATTTCCGAATACGGCTGGTTTTTCTTCGCCGTAACTGATCAGGTTAATTTGATTTTCATTTATACCTTTTGATATTAAATTTTCTTTTATTGCCCTGGCTCGTTGGTTACCTAGCGATTTATTAAAGTCTTTGGTCCCTCGTTCCGTGCTTATCCGTTTAGCTCCCATACCCACTAGATGTAGGGTGAGTCCCATCTTCGGAGTAAATTTCTGCATAGCTAGGGGCTACGGTGCTGTTAGCGATACCGAGTAAATAACGGAAAGTATTCAATGGATAAAAACGCCTATTAAAGCGGAAAGTAAATGTAGTAATTAGTATGGTCTAATTTAGTTTTAATTAGAATTCGGCAGCGTAAAATAAAATGTAGTGCCTTTATTAATAGTACTTTCAACCCTGATGTTGCCACCATGCCGGTGAATTATGCGTTGAACAGTAGCAAGGCCAATTCCGGTCCCGGGAAACTCTTCAGCTTTATGCAATCGTTGAAAGGCATTGAATAGTTTGTTTGAATGTTTCATGTCAAAACCAACACCATTATCGGCGATAAAAAATGTTCTTTGGTTATTGATCAGTGTGGCTCCAAATTCAATATAAGAGTCTTTTGTTTTTGATGTGTATTTCCAGGCATTATCGAGTAAATTGAAAAGCATAATCTGGAGAAGAGAGGCATCCCCATTCGCGACTAAATTATTGTTGATTGCTATCTTTATTTTTCTCGTTGGTGAGTTTTTTGTGAGCCGATTTAGAGAGTCAGTGGCAATTTCACTTAAGTTCACCATGTCATTATGCATGTTCTTCCTCGTTATACGAGAAAGTTGTAATAAAGAATTAATAAGTACAGACATATTATTCGCGCCGCCTACGATACGGTTGAGATAATCTTTTTCCTCTGCATCTAATTTGTTAGATGATTCTTCCAGTAAAATGGTTGAAAATCCGCTTATTGCTCTCAGTGGTGCGCGTAAATCATGTGATACAGAATAGGAAAACGATTCTAGTTCTTTGTTGGCGGATTCTAGTTTATGAGTGCGTTCTTTAACTAGTAATTCCAAGTTCTCCCTGTGTAATGCAATTTCTTCCTTGGCTAGTTTGTGTGAGGTTATGTCTCTCATAACATGAACCATTCCAGCGTCTTGAGAGCCAAGAAATATTGGCGATAAAGTGTAATCAAACCAACGTTGAGTTTTTGTTACAAAGCCATCAACTTCAGATAGCGGTTTTTTTAACGCAATATTTTTACAAATAGAACAATTTTCCTGGTTGACTTCAGAAGAATGAAATATCGCGTGTATATGAGCGCCGATCAAATCGTCTCCTCCCAAGAGGATTGCTGGATTGTTGGCCTGTCTAACGATACCGTCTGAATCAACAACGGTTATTGCATCAGGAATAGCATCATAGGTGCTCGCAGTGCGCGCCATCATTTGAAAGGGAGTTTGCAAGGTCGTACGAACGATGGCGATAAATATTAACCAATATGAAATTAATTTAAATATATGGCCGACCAGATTTGAGAAACCATATACGTTTACATAGAATGTAAAGGCAAGTTCAGCGAACATAGTTAATACCATTGAAGCAACAAGCAAATGGATAACTCCCCTGTCAAGATGTTGTCGCTGAACAATTAGGAAGGCAATGGCTCCCATAAGTAAAAAAATAATGAGATACTCGCTAACAACTTTAAAAGTCGTTAAACCTTTTCCATCAATAAAACAATCAGGAAAAAAACCGTAACTAATGGATAGAGTAATTGTTGATGCAATTGCACCCATGATTACAAAAATAGAATTTCTATTCATTGATCTGGTTAAAAATAGGGGGGCCGAGAGGAGTAATATAGCCTCAAAGTAACGCGCACCAATCCAGAACTGTGTGGCTGTATTAGCTTCCAAAATTGGTAAAATACTCATACCTTTATATGTAAGAGTATGAATCATGTCCAATAAACTAACCCAGAAATAACCACAACCAAGATACATAAGCATGTTGTTTCTGGTGAATGGAAACGTTTGCCACGCGACAACGGCCAACACTACCGCAATAATAATTGCAAAAAACTCAACGAGAATATGAAAGAGTAGAAAATAGTCAAAACTTACCACGATAAGTGCTAATGACAAAAATAGAGGAACGGCCCAGATCAGCCACTGGTTTCTATTAAAGCCTCCTGTAGGGTTGGCAATCATACGCTAGAAAAACTGACTGGTGAAACGCATTAACACAACATTTTCTGCGCTGTTTAATTCAGTCGTATTATTAGAAAGTGGTATTTGAAGGGACAAAATTAACTCCATTTAACTCTGGTTTTTCAAGTTTTCAGTAATTACGTTTTAAAAAATATATTGACCCTATCAGTATAATGTCAAAAATAAATAATTGCATAATTATTGGTATATGTGATTACTATTTATGTTTTGGTTGTGTGATTTATCATGCTTTTTGAAGCGGGTAATACTAAAATTTTAGGTGGTGTATAGGCGTAATATAAATTTAGTGTTGTCTCGGATTCCTTTCTTATAGAAAAAACTGTCTCATACCTCGAAAAATATTGAAATAACATAAATGGTAAACGGAAACGGAGCCTATCATTTATCCGATTTGTTGGATTGCTATCACGTTTCATGCGATGAGATTTATTAAGTGTGTATTATTTACAATTAAGTTGTACTTGATCCAAGTCTCAAATTCCCGTGCATAACTCTCAATATGTTAATCGCGTCATACGGTAATGTTCACTCAGGTCACATTACTAACAGATGGGCTATGTTAGCCTAAAGCATAATCAAACTTTAACCGTTATCTATCTTTATGGCATCAATACTGGTGGGCCTTGGTGTAATTCCAAGCGTAAAAAATAAATTTACATGAGGATATTGTTAATGAGTAGGATTTTCACGATTGCACTGATACTGGGGTTTACACTACTAGCAGGTTGTTCAGCAAAAATTAGTGGTGTTGTACGTCTGGTTGATGCCAACTCGCAGCCAATCACAGTAGAAAGGCCAAATAATATTATGGTCAATATGATAAATACATCGGTTTCACTTGAAAATGCATCCCACTCAGTAAAAACTGATGATATGGGTGCATTTATGTCGGAAAAAGGAAAGTTGCTACCCGGCATGTATAAGGTTGAGACCCAGCGTATTGGCTATAAAAGTACGACACAAACGATTGAGGTGGGTAAATACAGTCACGGGAAACTGGAGCTATTTTTACGGAAAATAAAGACAAAAAAGAGACATTCAGTCAAAAATACTAAATCAGATGCAAATAAAATCATTAATCCGGGTGAAGTTAATATACAGCCCCCAAGTATGTGATTTTTCATGCTTGGGCTCTCACAGAGCTATAAGTTCACAAAAATATACATTCTTATAAATATAAATTTAACGAAGAAACACGCAAATTAGGGAGCCTTAATATGTTTGCTCGATCATTTTATCCGTTTTTTATTATGTTGCTACTCATTATGCTTAGTGCTTGCAGCGAAAAGCCACGTGAAGTCAATATTGCTATTAATACTACTTTCAACGGTCAGGCTCTAATCGATGCGACTGTGTATATTGATGAAACTGAAGCGGGTCGTACTGATGATCAAGGTAATTTTAAGACCATGATTATGCGTAAATACGAAACACCAATTAACTTAAAAATTAATAAGAAAATCCATGGCTACAAGCTTGAAGCCTGGGAAAAGCAACTTACATTTAATGCTGAATCCGGTGACTCATTTTCACTATCAGCAGGTTTAACAGGTGTGGCTTTTGTTACATTCAAGGTAGTTGATGGAAAAAATGCCGTTAAAGGTGCAAAAATTAGATTCGGCAAAGATAACCTAGGAAAGACAGATGAAAAGGGATTGCTGGTATATAACCTTCCTGCGGTGAATGATACGAAAGTACGTATTAAAGCTACAAAATATGGTCATGAAAGCTGGAACAAAAAATTAGTAATAGTGCCTGGTGATGTGATTGAAGCATCTATTCGACAACAATTGTTGCTTCGTGTTTCCACCATGACCGAAAAATACAATGAATCAGTAGATCTGCCCAAAATTCATGTTTATCTTGGGAAAAAATTACTGGGAAAAACAAATAAAAATGGTAATTTTCGTATAGATCGTCGTGGCCTTAAGGGGAAAAAAGGCCAGTTAAGATTGGTTGCTAATGGATATTTACCTGAGTCATGGGAAAAGCAAATTAACCTATCCGGCAACGTTAAAATAAAACGTTTTTTCTACCCACAAAAACAAGAGCCGTTGCGTGTAGGAATGTTCCGCTTTATTAGTAATACTGCAGGTGAAGATATCGGCAGCATTCCTAACCGTTTTCAAGTAGCTATAGAAAAACGTTTAAAAAATATTAAAGGTATAAAAATTGTAGACACAGAATTGCTAGCTGATTTGTTCAAAAAGTCAAAATTGTCTCCAGAAAAAGCAAAAGAAAATGGATGGAAAAAAACAGACCTGTATAAAGAAATTGATGTGATTGTGTTTGGTAGTGTTACAAAAGATTTAAAGGGAAGATTTATAGTAGAAGCGAAGTTTCACTCAGCTGATGGTACCCAGGGTTTTAGTCAGATTGTAACCGCCAAAAATGCGGGTAAAATTGATCGTGCAGCAAAAGAAATAGCCATAAAAGTAGGCGAAAACTATCCTATTATTGGTCGAGTAATTAAGCAAAATGGAAAGGAGTATAAAGTTAATCTTGGTGATGATATATCCACAATCGAAAGTAATAATCAGTTTCTTGCTTTAAATCCAGCTTTTGATAAGGAAGGAAAGCTAACTTCTTATAAAGAGGTGGGAACTGTTGTAATTGACGACACTGATGACGAGTATTCAATAGCAAAAATACAAGGTCTTGAAGATAAAGCTAGCCTCGCTGTTGGTGCGAAACTGATTCGACAGGATCCGTTTGATGCTAAGAATACGAAATTTGTCACCATCTCAGCAAAAAGTGAAATTCGAGGCAGTATTCAGAAACTTCAAGGGGTGAATATATATCTTGATGAAAAATGGATGGGAGCCACCGACAAAAACGGAAAGGCTAAAATTTCTGTTGCGTTAAAGAAAGAGTATGATATTTCACTTTATCGTCATGGTTTCTCACAAATCGTTGGTGAGCTAGAAGTGAATAAAAATGCTGAACTCAAGGAGTTCATGCTGGAATCCTACTATTCTACGCTTAAAGTTGAATCTACCCCAAGTAATGCATCCGTTTTTATTGATGATGAAAACATAGGACGTACGCCAATGATAGATGGAAAACCAGTTTCTACCGGTTTCCATACTGTGCGCATTTCCGCTGGTGGTGACTGGCGGGATTGGGAAGAGGTTATGGAGTTTTCAACAGATGAAGTTGACTGGACTGGAGAGGAGTCAATTGAATTCGACAAAAACTACCTGAATATGGGGGAAAAAGCAGCTGATGCTGGTCGTGTCGATGAAGCAATTTCAATGTTCAGTAAAGCAGACAAAGATCACCCAGATTATGCTGAAGCTCATCATAGTTTGGCTCAACTGTATTTAGATAAAAAACAAAATGTGGATGCCGCGATTAAGGAATTTGAATTAGTTGTGGCAATTCCAGAAATAAAAGCACTCATTTACAAACAATTTGCGATTACCTATACCAATCTTGGTCATGCTTATCATGAAAAAGCGAGTGCGGTAATGCATAGCGATAAAAGGTCTGCTGCCCAATTTTTTGTAAAATCTATCAAATCATTAGAAAAGGCTAAAGAAAACAGCCGTTTTTTCCCTAACGAATATTACGATGAAGCCATTCATGACACCTACTATTATATAGCGTTGTCATATCACAAACTTTATCAGTTATCGAATAAGGCGTCTCTGCTTAACAAGGCCGAGTTAGCCTGGCGTGATTATCTCGATTTCTATCCAGCAAAGTTAGAAGATAATGCAGAGTATCTGGTGAGTCGAGATTCTGCAGAAAAATTCGTGGAGCAACTCAAAAAATAGACTAGTCAACTATAAAAAAGAGTAAAGATGAAAATATCAATACTAATGGTGCTGGTGCTCGGTCTGCCCTTTTCTCTAGGGCAGGCAATGAGTGCTGAACAGGAAAGTGGGGAAGTTGACCCGCTGACAGCTCAAAAAAACAGTACTGAGGCGCGTATCAGTGCAATTCAGGCCATGTTAAATGGATTGGATAATAATTTACTCGATGCTAATACCGCAAAAGAACGAATAACTTTACTTAAAAGCGAACTAGACATAATACTTGCGCATATTGAGAGGCTAAGTGACCCGGTTATTACGCCAGAGTTTGTTAACCCACTAGGATTAATGGATATTGGGTTCAATAATTCAAATCCTACCTGGACTAGTGATGGTCAGAACCTGGGGTTTGAGCGACACAATGCGCAAAGTAAAGAAATTATCATTGCAGATAAAATCGGAAATATTTTACAAACGGTGAAATATAAATCCAAAGAACCAGATGACCTCGGTCTCGATCTTTTGCTACCTGAGTTTTCGAACAATAGCAGTTACAACGCAGGACTAAGCTGGTCTCCAGATAATAGCCAATTTATTTTTATGAGTAATGGAGATGATAGCAATTACGATCTATATCTTGGGTCTGTTGGTAATGAAATTTCCACAAGACTAACAACGCATGATGAAAAAGACGGTCACGCAGATTGGTCCCCAACAGGTAATAGCATCGCGTTTATATCAGGTCGAAGCGGCAATGCAAATGTGTACTTATATGACACTGCCTCAAAAATAATTTCGCAAATAAGTGATGATCCACTGGCTTTTTTATACCCGCAATGGTCACCCCATGGCGACAGGCTAGCTGTAACCCTTGGTAGCAATGAGAATCATAACGTGATTATTTATGAAAACCTTGAAGGTGAAACGAAAAATATTACTCATCGTTCACTGATTTCATGGAAGTATGATGATCTTCGCCCGATCTGGTCACCCGATGGCAGTAAAATCGCATTTTATACAAATTATAACGAACAGAATGATTCCAAAGTCTGGGCGATTGCCATTGTAGATGCAGACTCTCATGAGCTGAAAACTGCAGAAGATATAATCCCTTTAATAGTTGCGACTGATGTTATTCCAGATGTAGATAAGGGGCCAGCATGGATGCCTGATAGTGAGAACATCGTCTACGTACAAAAAAATCGAAAGCGTTACAATCCTATTCACTTGGTTAATATCAACGATAAAGTTTCTAAACGAATTGTGACTGATACAAAGATAAATCATGATGTGAGCTGTTCTGCCGAAGGGATAATTGCATTTCGTTCACAGGTGAATCAGTGGGACCAAATGTTTGTGACTAAACTACCAGGCACTAATAGAAAAGTAATAAGTAATAAGTAATGTTTTTGCTAATAGCAGAAGGCTAATTATGAAAAAAAGAATCATTATAATACTGGTGTTAATGCTGTCAACCAGTGCGGCGATGGCTGGTTCAAAAATAGTGTCCAAGGCAATGAAGGCGCATGATAAGCGGGATTACCAGAGTGCACTTCGTATGCTGAAACCAGCTTTAAGCAAATTGCCTGAAAAAGAAGCCGTCGCTGGAAATTTTTACATGGGCATCATTCTGCTAAAAAATGCGGAATTACACAATAGTCTCTACAAATCATCACTATCATCGTCGTTGGTTTATTTAAAAGAACTTACAAAAAAAGTAAAGGGCCAGAAGGTTAGTCGATACGCAAGTTTGTTTTTTGCTGAAACACTTTTAGATAAAGGGGATTACAAGGGAGCTATTAAGTATTTTGAACATTTTTTGAAAATAAAAAAAATAGATCGTGAGTTGCGTGATATTGCACGCGTAGAGTTAGCCTTAGCCTATTATAAAACTTCAAAAAAAACAAAAGCAAAAAATATTTTTAATAAGATAAAAGGAAAGTCGTTAGAGGTGAGGGCAAGCCTTTATTCAAATAAAATAATGGCTGGTATGAAACCAAAGTTCGATGTTAATTCCCTGTACGATGAATATAAAAAAATTGTAGCTGGTAGTGAAAATGTGGCCTCACATTTGACATCAAATATGTTGTATTTGTTGAATGAAAATAGTGAGTACGACAAAGCGATTGAAATTGCATTGTCAGATGTGATTGATCACGCCTCTTTTCAGGAAGTGACGAAAGATGGTAAACAGATATATTTCTACAATAATTCATTATTAAAAAATATTTCTGCTACTTACGAAAGCGGGAAAGAAGCATCTGTTGTCAATTTCAAACGACGCCAAACTTGGTTCTACTGCAGCGTTTCATTTGGTAAACGCGAGTATTGTGTTCGCTGATAAAGCGTTAAGAGATATAACACTGGGGCAGTTGTCGAAAGACAGCAACCTTCCAGAGAATGTTAAGAAGTACCTACCTATTAGAGTGAGTGCGAACGATTATCTTGCTGGCAACAAAAAACAGGCCTTAGATAGCTGGGCTGAAGTTGCTAGCCAAAATCTGACGGAGCTACGTGTTATTACAGAAGTCATTAGTATGTGTGTTTATACAAGAGCTGATTGTGATCAAGTTATTGACACGGCGAAAACATTATCTTTGAAAGGTAGTGGTAAAAAATATATTCCACTAAACACAGCTATCGGTCGCTATTTATTAGCTAATAAACAAGCGGGAGATGCGCTAACTTATTTGGAACTTGCGAGAGATAAAAGTAACAAAAACAAGATATCAGCGAACGCCCCGTTATTGCTTGTTTCTCTTGCTGAAGCGTACCAGGAAAAGAAGGCCTACAACGAGAGCCTGGAAATCTATTTTGAAATGAGTCGATACTTTCCTGTCGTCATTCAAATACAAGAAGCGGTTCAAGGTATATATTCTATGCAGCAAAAAAGTGCTGGCGATGTAAAAATATTTTAGTATTTTAAACGATGTAACTGGAGAGAGGTATTTATGAAACGGAAAACATTATTTAGTGCAATGGTAATTGTCGCCATACTATGCACGCAGTTTTTCAATATGGCGTATGCTAGTAAAGGGAATGTATTAAGCTACGGCGAATATGGACGTGCTGCCACGCTGGATCCGATTACCAGTAATGATATGATTTCGATGCGTTTGACCGAGTTGTTATTTAATGGCCTGGTCGGCATTGATAAAAAACAGGAAATTGTGCCCGAGCTTGCTGAGAGCTGGGAAGTGGATGGCGATGGAAAAGTTTATACCTTCAACCTGCGTAAGGATGTCTTCTGGCATCCAAAAGAAGGCCAGGAAGCGCAGCCTTTTACCGCTGATGATGTTGTATTCACCTATAAGATAATGATGCATCCTAAAACCATAACACCGTTAAAAGTACGTTATGAATTTATTGAAGACGTTAAGCAAATTAACGAGTATACGGTTAAGTTTTTTCTTAAACGTCCCATATTAAATGCGCTTGGAAAATTCACATTTAAAATAATACCAAAACATGGGCCGTCTAATCCCGTTTATCTTACGAGAGATGATAAGTTTGCACAAAACCCTATTGGTACAGGCCCATATATGCTAGAAAAAATTGGCAGCGATGGTGAAGTGGTTTTAAAAGCGAATGACAAGTACTTTAAAGGTAAACCAAAGATTGGTCGTTTTGTCGCAAAATCATTTGCTGACCAAAATATTATGAATCAGGCTTTAACCTTTAACGCAATTGATATGGTCGTTTTAGTAAATCCTAGACATATTCCCGAGCTGCAAGGTGATAAGCGTTTCATTCTTCAGCCTTATAACGCACTTTCCTACTCATTTTTTGGTTATAACACACGTAATCCATTATTGGCCGATAAAAGAGTAAGACAGGCTTTTACAATGGCAATAAATCGAGACGAAATGTTACGTTCATTTTTTAACGATCAGGGAACGGTTATATCTGGGCCATTTGCACCCGGTAGCTGGGCTTATAATTTGAAGGTTAAAGTAACGCCATATGATATAAGTGAGGCTAAAAAATTATTGAACGAGGCAGGTTTTGTTAAAGGGCCGAGTGGCTTTATGGAAAAAGATGGGCAACCGTTAAATCTCACATTAAGTGTACCTATATCAAAAGAGAGTGAAGCTGTTAAACGCGTCGTTTTAGCGTTTAAAAATTATCTTAAAAAAATAAATGTGGGAATCAAAGTGGATTTCCTTGAGTGGCAGGCGTGGAAAGAAGCGGTATTTCAAAATCACGATTTCGACATAATGTTTGCCTCTTGGGTATTTGATGATTCTGCGGATATTTCATCACTGTTTCACTCGAGTGAATCTGGCCCATGGAAGAACAACTTTGGCGGATTTAAAAATTCAACGGTTGATAGTTTAATTGTTGAAAGTAAATTGACGATGGATCACGTAAAACGTCGTACTATTTATCGTAAGTTGCACGCGCTTCTGGCTGATGAAGCACCTTATACCTTCCTATGGACTTTAACTAATTATTCAGCATTTCATAAAGATCTGCGTAAGGTTGAGATTCACCCTTACAAATTCTTTACTTATGCGGATGACTGGTTCTTAAAGTCTAAAAAGTAAATAATCGCTAGCCAGTAGCTTATGCCACTGGCTATTTCCTAATTTACTAATGGGAATGTTATGAGTTTAAAACAGTTTTTTCCTGTTTACCGGTTGCAGCCAATGCTAGCAACTCTATTTAGAGAAATGGCGATAACATTCAGTTTGCTATTGGGTGTTAGTATCGTTTCTTTTAGTATCATTTACTTTTCACCTGGCGATCCTTTTGCCTTGCTTTTGGGTAACCAAGATAGCGCCGCAAGCGCCGAGCTGCGTGAGTCTATGGGGATCTCTCAAACCTGGATAGGGCAATATACCTCATGGCTTGGTAATATACTTCAAGGGGATTTTGGGTCCTCCATTCGTACAGGAAAAGAAGTGTTACCGAGTGTTATTGAAGTAACGGTTAATACGCTTTACCTCACGTTGACTGCAATATGTTTAACGTTGCTAATTGCATTTCCGATCGGATTGATCAGTGCATTGCAGCGTAATATTCTAATTACTGCACCGATTAGCTTATTGGCTTATGTGATATCGTCACTGCCCATATTTTGGCTGGGTTATATCGCGGTTTACGTATCGACTGTTTACTTTGATTACTTCCCACTATCGTCATCTTTTAGCGATGAGGGCGAAACGCAAGTATTAAAATTTTTGTTACCAGTCGTCGTTCTCGGTTTGGGTAGCGGACTCATTAGTGAAATAGTACGTTATGTCCGCCTAGAGGTTTCTCGCGTCATGGAAGAGGAATACATACGTACAGCACGTGCCAAAGGTGCATCTGTATGGAAACACGCCTTCAAAGAAGCATTCCTGTTACCTGTGTCAGAAATAGTCACGAGTAAAATTCCATTTTTTCTCGGGGGCGCAATCATCGTGGAGCAA
>JAOTSL010000258.1 GCA_029864945.1 Gammaproteobacteria bacterium | reverse complement strand
ACCCATGAAAAGCGCATGTGTTACTAGTGCGGTTACCGTTTTTGCCCCGGCTTTTTTGAGTAACTTTGTTGCGAGAGAAATAGTTCTTCCTGTGCTTGCCATGTCGTCGACAATAACAATATTTTTATCTGAGAAGTCTTTGTCAGGTAAATGTATGTCTACATGTTTATCACCGATGCGAACTTTGGTGGCGACGGCATAATCTACATTTATTTCTTCTGCAATTTGTTTTACCCATTGCTCTGATTCACCGTCCGGTCCAAAAATAATGGCGTTGTCACATTTGTCTTGAAGAAACTCTGACATAGGCCCAGTTGCCATAATATTAATTGCATTTTTTAGAGGTATGGCCTGGCTCAAGTGACTTATTCTATGCAGATGTGAGTCAACGGTAATGACATCGTCAAACGTTGATGCGAGTAATTCACCGATAATCTGTTGGCTGATTGCTTCGCCAGGATGGTTTTCAATGTCCTGGCGCATGTAACATAAATAGGGCGCAATGAGGGTTAGTCGTTTCACGTTATGCTTTAATGCTGTTTTAGCGGCTAATAATATTTCAATAATTTTGTCATTTGGTTGGTGTAGGCTACGAAAGACTATTAAGTGTTCGGGTAAATCTGTTGGCAATGTTAGTAAAATTTCTTCGTCAGGAAATTTATGTGTTTTTGCGGTGTAACAGGGAATGTCTAGGTAGGTTGAAAATCTCTCTGCCTGTTCTCTGCTGTTTTCAAATGTGAGTGTTGCAATATTTTTTAACATGGGCGATTCCGCTTAAATAAAAAAGGCAGCATTAGAAAGCAACAAATGACATTGGAATGTTAGCTTCGGTACCGATAACATAGCCATTGTCGTGATCGCATAAGGTTTTTGCAAACCCATAGTTTGCACTAAACTCAGCGTGTACTCGAAATAGTACTTCGCCACTATTAACAGGCTCGCCGAGTTTTTTAAATAGCTCAATGCCGGCGCGTTTGTCTATTGGAGCACCCGCCATGCTGGCAATGCGTGAAATTTGATAATTGTCTATTGAAGTGATGAAGCCATCATCTTTAGCTGTAACATCAAAAGTGATTTCGCCTGGTGTAAATGAGGCATTTTCTTTTCGTCCCTGGGCATCAATTATAGCGTTCATTTTTGCCATTGCCCGTCCTGAGTCGAGAATATCCCGAGCAATAGCGTAACCCTGGCCACCTCTTACATCGGGATCAAACTCTAGGATACGGGCAGCTAGTTGTAGCGATTTTTGTCGCAGATCAGAAGGTGCCAAAGGATTGTTTTCCAGCACCTGCATAACATCTCGAGCTTCGAGTACCGGCCCAATACCGCGACCAATGGGTTGCCTTCCGTCGGTGATGACAACTTCGAGGTGAATGTTTAGTCTGTCACCTACAAATTCAAATAGTTTTCGAAGGGCTAATGCATCACGCATGTGCCGTACTTTGGCTGTTGGGCCGACAGGTATGTCGATTAGTAAATGATTAGATCCTGCGGCGAGCTTTTTGGATAAAATTGAAGCAACCATCTGACCTCGCGAGTCAATTCCCAGCGGTCGTTCTACAGAAATAAGCTTGTCATCAACGGGGGCCAGTTTAGCAGTGCCACCCCAGGCCAGGCAGCCACGTTCTTGCCGAACGATGTCATTAAGTTCTTCGGGTGACAAGGTGACTTCAGCCATGATTTCCATTGTGTCAGCCGTACCTGAGGGAGATGTAATTGCGCGACTGGATGTTTTGGGGATTAGCATGCCGTGGGCTGCAACAATGGGTACGACTAGCATGGATGTGCGATTACCGGGAATGCCGCCGATGCAATGTTTGTCGACCACTAACTGCTCGCGCCAACCTCATTTTTCGCCGGATTCAAGCATGCTTCGGGTAAGGTAAAGTATTTCATCGCGATCTAGCCCTGTTTGGCCGGAAGCCACAAGAAAAGCGGCCATTTCCATTTTGGAGTAACGACTTTCGGCAATATCATTAGAAATAGCCGAAAAATCCTCGGCAGAAAGGCGTTCACCGTTGATTTTTCGGCGAACCGCACCCATAGATTTAGGAGGTTCGGCATGAGCTACTTGAACTGAGCAACCTTCCTTGACTTGAAGTTGTTTGAAAGCCTGCTGCGAAAGACCAAGTTCTCCGGCGTTGACGATTGAGTCATCATCAACAACGTTGAGTACGGCTAGAATGTGTTTTCCGTCGGTGCTGATTTCAATCTTAGAGAGTGCTTGAAAGCCTTCAACGCGGTAAATCTCACAACTACGGTGTAGGTAGGCGACATTTTCATGGTAGGTATCTATGCCGATAGCCCTGAGCTTAAGGGTTTCCCTTTTCATTTCAAATTCTCCTAGTAACAAACATGCGGTCTGTTTGATTATATGAAAGCACGCTTTTATGCCAAAATTCAAGCGTTTAGATCAATTTTTGGGCGTCGTATATTGGTGTATATAAAAGATGCTGAGAATTACGCCAAAACGCAGCAAATTTAGTATAATGCGCGGTTTGAATGCTGGCTTTGGGGTTATATTGTTCTCTCTGGTTTGTAAGTCGAGTTAAAGAGTAATAGGCCTAGCTGCATATAGGCCATATCAGTTAGCCGGGTATTTGATGGTATTTAGTATAAGGAACAGTATTAGTTATGCCTATTTATGAGTATGAATGCAAAAAATGCGGCCATAAAATGGAAGCATTGCAACGTATGAGCGATGATCCGTTAAAAGATTGTCCAGAATGCAATGCTCCTGAGTTAAAAAAACTGATTTCAGCAGCCGGTTTTCGTTTAAGCGGTAGCGGTTGGTATGAAACTGATTTCAAAAGCGGTAACAAAAAAAATCTAACATCCGCAGACACTGCTGCTAGTCCTAAGAAAGAAAAAAGCCCTAAAAAAGAATCAAAAGCGAGTCCTAAAAAAGGCTCTAGAAGCGCTGCCAAATAGTTGCAGCAAATAAATTAAGGAATGAGGTTTTCACATGCGTAGTCATTACTGTGGCGAGATCACAGAAGAGTTGATAGATCAGACAATTGAAATTTCCGGCTGGGTTCATCGCCGGCGCGATCATGGTGGTGTTATATTTCTGGATATACGAGACCGTGAAGGTCTGGTGCAGGTTGTATTTGACCCTGATCGAAAAGAAATTTTTGAAATTGCCGAGTCTGTTAGAAACGAATTCGTATTGCGCATAAAAGGCAGAGTGCGTAATCGCCCTGAAGGCACAGTTAACGAAAATATGCGCACTGGTAAAGTTGAAATGCTGGGCCTAGAGCTTGAAGTGTTAAACTCGTCTGCAACGCCACCGTTTCAAATTGATGACAAAGATGTTTCAGAAGAACACCGTTTGCGATACCGTTATATAGATTTGCGCCGTCCGGAAATGTTAAAACGTTTAGTGCTGCGTTCTACAATTGCGCGTCATTTGCGAAACTCCTTAGATGATCAAGGATTTCTTGATATCGAAACGCCAATGCTGACCAAAGCTACACCAGAAGGCGCACGTGATTATCTGGTGCCAAGCCGTACGCATGAAGAATCTTTTTTTGCTTTGCCACAGTCACCACAAATTTTCAAACAATTATTAATGGTTGCTGGTGTTGACCGTTATTATCAAATCGTTCGTTGTTTTCGCGATGAAGATTTACGTGCAGACCGACAGCCAGAATTTACTCAGCTTGACATAGAGACTTCATTTTTAGATGAAGATCAGATTATGGAAATGTCTGAGATTATGATGCGTGATGTATTTTCTAAAAGTATTGGTGTTGAGTTACCAAATCCGTTTCCACGTATGACTTATGCTGAAGCCATGTTGCGTTTTGGCAGTGATAAGCCTGACATGCGAATTCCACTGGAATTGATTGATGTTGGTGATGTGATGGCGGGTGTGGAATTTAAAGTATTCTCA
>JAOTSL010000067.1 GCA_029864945.1 Gammaproteobacteria bacterium | reverse complement strand
TTATTCGCTGATGCAATCATTAAGCAACATCCTTTTTTGCCAATAATTGATGAATCTATTCTGGATGATAGGCATTATCGAGATCAGTTTATAGAGAACGTATTTTGTTATGCCGCTTTTCAGGCTAATACCGGTGAGTTTATACGTGAATATGGTTTAAGGTGGGTTTTAAGGACGGGTAATAATATCAGCGTACTGGAGAATGCATCGTTAGATAAATTGGAAGAGCTGTTTTTTAAACCAATGAATCAGTTCATAACGGTTTTAGAAAAAGCTAATAACTTGAGTGGCGCGCTAAAAAATAATCCGCAGATATTTTCTTTTCCTGAAAGCAGGGTGGAAGATTTGATCACTGAATACGCTAACGATCAGGTCTCGTTTGTCTGCTTAGCTCAATCCATTGGTGATTTATTGTCCATAAATAATGTATCAGGCTACAGTCTTTTGTTTAGTGATGATGAGTTAGATCTTCGCATGCAATAAAAAGTTATAGTCGGATAATTTCTTGCATCTTCAATTACTTTTATTAAACTAATGAACAGTTTATGAAACTAAGTTTTATTAATTCTCAATATTTTCAACGGAAGCCCTACACCTAAATGTTAAATTACCTGGCTTCACGAATAATTAGTGCACTTTTTGTAGTGCTAGGTGTTTCATGCCTGGTGTTTTTACTCATTCACTTGGTGCCCGGCGATCCTATAGAAATGATGTTAGGTGAATCTGCCAGACCTGCAGATCGCGAAGCATTAAGGGCGGCACTTGGTTTAGATTTGCCTGTATTGACTCAACTCGGTCATTATCTTACTGGTCTTTTATCCTTCGATCTTGGTCAATCCATACATTATCGTCTACCTATTTCAGAGTTGCTTGCGCAGCGAATACCCGCAACAGCGCAACTTGCAGTCGTTTCCATTTTGGTTGCTGTTTGCATCGCAATTCCTTTAGGTGCCATCGCAGCGGTTAAAAAAGGAACTCGCTGGGATCACATCGCAATGAGTTTTAGTTTGTTTGGCGTTTCCATTCCTAACTTCTGGATGGGACCATTATTGATTATGGTTTTTTCTTTGTGGATGGGACTGCTGCCAGTGAGTGGTAACGAAGGCCTGAGTTCCATGATTTTACCAGCAATTACATTAGGCACTTCCATGGCCGCGATTTTGGCGCGTATGGTTCGTAGCACATTGCTTGAAGTGTTGAATGAAGATTACATCCGCACAGCAAGAGCAAAGGGGCTCACCGAAATGCAGATAATCTGGAGACACGGATTACGAAACGCCATGTTACCAGTTATTACACTCGTGGGTCTTCAGCTCGGTACGTTATTGGGCGGGGCGGTTATTACAGAAACGATATTTTCCTGGCCTGGTGTTGGTCAGCTAACGATAGAAGCGATTAAGCGCCGTGATTATCCGGTCGTGCAAGCTTGTGTTTTGTTAATCAGCTTAAGTTACGTTGCAGTGAATGTATTAACCGATATTGTGTACGCGTTAATTGATCCTCGTATTCGTTTAGGGGATGGCGAATGATCAGTCGATACTTTCCGGTTATTATTATGGTGCTGTGGGCGATTTTTGCGCTCATTGGTCCCTGGATGGCGTTATCCCCAGATGCTGTTCAGTTACCAAAAATCCTAAATGGCCCTGATATGAATGCCTTGTTAGGTTACGATGATTTAGGCCGGCCAATTTGGGATCGCCTCGTAATGGGGGCACGTACCTCTTTTGTTGTTGCAATGTGGGTTACCTTTATTTCAATGACGGTTGGCACCTTCATTGGTGCAAGCAGCGCCTATTTTGGCGGCTGGGTTGATTTGTTTATTGTACGAGTGATTGATGTATTTCTTGCTGTACCGGGTATTTTATTAGCAATCGCTTTTGCTGGTATTATGGGGCCGGGTATTGAGAATGTTGTTATAGCCTTGTCAATTGTAGGTTGGGTAGGGTTTGCTAGACTTGCCCGCGCCCAGGTTTTGGCGTTAAAGCATCGTGATCATGTTCAGGCTGCAATTTCCCTCGGGACACCATCGTTTACAATTATTCGACGACATTTGCTACCATTGATAAGCGCGCCTTTAATTGTTGAAGCAACATTTAGTATTGCCGGCGTCGTTATCGCAGAAGCTGGCTTATCATTTTTGGGGCTGGGAGTTCAGCCACCAGATGCTTCATGGGGCAGTATGATTCGTGACGGAACGGCTTATATGCTGGTGGCTCCTCACATGGTATTGCCGCCTGGCATCGCCATGGTATTGATCGTTTTATCAGTTAATTTATTAGGCGACAGGTTGCGGGATATTCTCGACGTAAGAAGTCGTCCCCGTTAGATTTTCTCGCTATATTTAAAAAGTATTGGAAAAAGTAATGGACAAAAAAAATCATGTAGGCCCAGTGATGATCGATCTTCAGGGCACAGAAATAACCCAGGAAGAAATAGAATTAATTAACCATCCATTGGTCGGCGGGATAATTTATTTTGCGCGAAACTTTGAATCAGCAGAGCAAATTACGGCGCTAACAAAAACTATTCACGAAAATACCGAACAAACTATCCTTACCTGTGTAGATCAGGAAGGTGGGCGGGTACAACGTTTTAAAGAAGGTTTCACGCGTTTGCCACCATTACGGCCACTGGGGCATGTTTATGATAAATCATCAGAACACGGGATGGCACTTGCAAAAGCTTTGGGCTGGTTAATGGCCAGTGAGGTTTCAGCCGTGGGTGTCGATTTTAGTTTTGCACCGGTATTGGATTTGGATTATGGCGAAAGTGAAGTGATTGGTGATCGGGCTTTTCACTCTGACCCGCATATTGTAAGTCAGTTAGCGCGCGCCTATATACAGGGGCTTGAAGAAGCTGGTATGTCTAGCGTTGGTAAGCACTTTCCCGGTCACGGTGCCGTTAAGGCTGATTCTCATTTGGAGTTGCCCGTTGATGATCGACCGACAGCGATTATTATGGAAAAAGATGTTTTGCCGTTTGCTGAATTAATTTCTCTGAATATACTACAAGGCATAATGCCTGCTCATGTGGTTTATACCGATCAGGATAATCAGCCAGCTGGTTTTTCTAAAGCCTGGATAGGGCAAGTTTTACGTCAACGACTGGGATTTGAAGGTGCTGTTTTTAGCGACGATTTAAATATGGCTGCGGCGGGCATGGCCGGTTCATTTGTCGACAGAGCTAATATCGCATTAAATGCCGGCTGTGACATGGTGCTGGTCTGCAATAATCGTGAAGGTGCCGTAGAGGTGCTTGATCAACTGGATTGGACGCAGGGTGCTAAGTCGGTGGATCGTTTACGTGCAATGAAAGGACGTAAAACAACGACACTTAATGAACTAAGGCAATCAGAAAAATGGCAGGTTGCGGCTGGTGCGGCTGAAGATTTGATAAATCAGTAGCGACACATAAACTTTGGATTAACGTGGTTCGGGGTGGATTATTCGCTGCTTATATTTGAAACGATAATCTCGATAAAATGAAGCAATAGATTTTTTTACTACCTGTTGCATAAAAGCGTCGTCGATGCGTAACCAGCGGTCTGCCAGTTCTTCTGGTAATTCCGCTTCTATCAATGAATCACGTAATAGCTTATGTCGAATATCTGCTAATTCTTGCGAAATATACATGTTCTCATGCACTTGCTTCAAGGGCTTGCCTGTATAGGCGGGCCCGCCAAATTTTTCGCCCATAAACGATGTTTGTTTATCTTCAATCACCTGCTGATCAAAACTTTCGAAAAATTTTTTTAGCCAAGAATGGTCATAAATTTTATCGTAAAAAATCCTATGTACTTTTTCTAAGGTGCTCAAGCCACCAATGTCTTCATATAACGAATTACCCATTTATACCTTCTGTTAATGTATTAGATGAGTTTGAATTTTAAACTGCGGGTATTGGAAACTTCGCGTTAACCAAAAAACTTGCGAGCGGATAGCTAAATATTTTTTCACTTTTTGATGAAAAAGATACTTTTTCTGCTGTTGTTTCGCATAGCCATTGTTGCTGTTCCCTTGGTTTTTTTGAGGTTAACACGTTTTGGGAAAATAATGCGACGTTTAACCCTTTATCTAAATCTCGAGCTGATACATATTCGAAAACCTCAATACCATTTTCTCTCATGTTGCCGCCAAGCTCTTGGGTTGTTTTATAGTGAGAGGGATTTGTTAATTCACGCTCATATTCTGAAAATGGTAAGTCCTGTAATTTCAGTCCTTTCGTGGAATAATAACTCGCGGTGAACGCAGTGTGCTCGGTAACAAACTTTCCTGACGGAGGAGACTGACTCATACCAAGCCAAAAATAAAATCGATAAAAAGCGGTTTCTGCAAATGCCGTTGATATTTTTTTTGAAGCGTAAAATAAACTGGGTTCAAACCGGGAGCCAAAACGAGAGCCATGAACTAAAGGCGGGTAACGGAATGGCGTGGATAAAAGATAATGTCGTTTTTGTGTTCCTGCAGGGTAAACTGGCTTGGATGGCTCAAGCATCTCTTCAAGTTGCGCCTGCTCTTCCAGGGTATCAACAAGTTGGCTGCTGGCAATTTGCTCCTGACTCTCGACGATGCGAATCAAATCGCCTCGTAGTACAATCTGTGAGCTGTTATTTTTTACCGAATTCCAGATAAGCACTACACTTTCCCACGCAGCGCATCGAGATACTCAAGCGTATGAACAAGCCCTTGAGCGGTGAGCATTTGCTCTGCAGGAATACCACCTACGTGAAAGTTTTCGGTGTGTATCCAGTGTTTAATATCGTCATCTTTACCGCCGACCAAAACGAACAAGCTTCGATAACATCTGATTAGCAATAGCGCCAATTCACCTGCTTTACTTTCCGGGTCAAGCCCTCGAGAGAGAGAAGTGCGATCTTTGCCAATAATTTTGCCTATTTCAGCCTGAGACAACCCCAGTGCCTTACCTGCATTTATTAGCGCTTTAGATAGGATTAGCCTTTGATTCGGTTCTTTTTTCTGGTTTAAATGCATAACTTCCCCGTACATTTAACTGTGTTGCATATGCATCATAATAGTAGATAAACATGATATTGCAACACATTGAGTGAAAATAGATGATCGAGAAGCGAATTCAGCAAATTTACTTAGGTTAAATGGTTGTTTTTGGGGTTTTAGGTAAAGTGAACTACATTTAGGTATAGCTAAGTTAAAGAAATTTACTTATCAACCGTTATTCTAGAAATTGAATAATTGATCTAAATGTGTGATCTGAATCGTGTTTTATGAGTTATTGTTGTATGTTCTATATTAATATTGAGCAATACATGTATATTAGAATATACTGTTAAATGATCTGGTTTTACTCGAATTTGATCTTTACAATGCTTGTGAATTTTGAATTAATGTCGAACTTACTTTCTGTAAGGCTATTGAAAAATGGAGAGAAAAAATGGCTGATAAACTGTTAATTATCATGGTTAATACCGACCCTTCTAACCCGTCAGAACTTGGTGCGCCATTTTTTCAGGCGACTGTTGCTGCAGCAATGGAATTTGAAGTAGAGGTTATTTTAACCGGCCGTTCTGGTGAGCTGGCTAAAAAAGGTATAGCAGAAAATTTGTTTGTTCAAGCTGGTAGCGAAAAGAGCGTTTACTCTTTTATACAAGATGCACATGAGGCTGGTGTAGTATTTAAAGTATGTACTCCAACACTTGACCTTTGGGGTGATGACTTAATACCTGAAATCGAAGAAACGGTGGGTGGTGCTTATGTTATTAGTGAAGCAATGGATGATGATACAGTCACTTTTACTTACTAATAATATTTGTGAATAGAGTGTAAGCACGTCAATTCGCCAATTATAGGTGGTTGGAGTGTAGTAAAAAAAGGGGGAGCAGAAATGTTCCCCCTTTTTTGTTGTAAGACTTTGTTTATTTGTTAGAATTACGCCGCGCAACTATTTATTAGTTAGGTTAATAGTTAAGGTAATAGTTAAGGTAAATCAGAAGGTCACTCAATGTCCATATCCGCCGAAGAAGCACAAGCCGTTCTCTCTCGTTCAGAATGTTTAATTGACAACAACACCGTTCAGCAAGCGCTTGATAAAATGGCATTGCAGATTATTGAAACCATGCAGGATGACAATCCGCTGGTGTTGTGTGTGATGACGGGCGGGATAATTGCAACGAGTGAAATAGTAAAGCGCTTACCGTTTTCACTTGAACTGGATTATCTGCATGCCACGCGATATGGCGACAAAACAGTTGGCGAGACGCTTGACTGGATTGTAAGGCCTCGCAAGTCTTTAAAGGGACGAACGGTATTGATCATTGACGACATCCTGGATGTTGGTAAAACACTGAACGAAATAGTCGAGTTTTGCAAAACTGAAGGCGCACAAAAAACATATACCGCAGTATTAGTTAATAAAGAACATGACCGGAAAGAAGGCATGTCTGAAGCAGATTTCACTGGGGTTACCGTGCCGGACAGATACGTATTTGGATACGGCATGGATTACAAACATTATTTACGTAACGTAAAGGGCATTTTTGCAGCACATAAAAACGATGAATAAATTAGCAATTATTGGCGGTACCGGATTATCACACCTAGATACGCTTGAAATTATAAAGCGTGAGATAGTTCAAACACCTTATGGCGAACCTTCTGCACCACTGGTTCATGGGGAGATTGAAGGCAGAGAAGTTTTGTTTTTGCCGAGGCATGGTTACGGCCATATCATTCCACCACACAAAATTAATTACCGGGCAAATATCTGGGCGTTAAAAGAAGCTGGGGCAGACTGTGTGTTGTCGGTAGCTGCTGTTGGCGGTATTCGCGATGATTTAGGGCCGCAAAAATTGGTCGTACCTGATCAACTTATTGATTATACCTGGTCGCGTATTAATACGTATTTTGAAGAAGGACTTAGTCAAGTCGTACATATTGATTTTAGCTACCCTTATGATGAAGCTTTACGACAAAAGATAATTCAAACTTGTAGTGATCTCAAAATTGACGTAGCCACGAAAGCAACTTATGCGGCAACGCAAGGCCCTAGATTAGAAACCTCTGCTGAAATAGACAGGCTAGAGCGTGATGGTTGCGATATAGTCGGTATGACAGGTATGCCAGAAGCGGCGTTAGCCAGAGAGCTTGAATTGTCTTATGCTTGTTTAGCTGTGGTTGCTAATGCTGCAGCAGGTCGGGGTAGTGAAAGTCTGACAATGGAAATGATTGAAAGCAATTTGAAAGTTGGTATGGATAATACTCGAAAGGTTATTGCAAAATTGATTCGGGCTGTTGCATAAGTTCTTATTATAAGCCTTCTGGATACAAGCAGAAATTGTTGTACATGATTATTTAAAACGATGTGCAAGGTACGATTTACTGTTTTCAATTGATAGTACCGATTTAAAGTTTTCACCCGATAAAGATCCGATAAAGAGAGTAATGATTTTGCTCGGCGGGCAGGGTAAGAGTTTTGATCGGTACTCATCGCCCTGTTTTTCTTATACCCTAATGCCTCCAGTATTCAATGAACAAGAAAGCAACGCCTGACTCTACTGAGTCTTTCTCTGGCGGGCTTTTCATTGCACTTTTATAGACCTTACCTTAGCTAAACCCGGTGTCGTTCTATTCCGGATTTTTGACTTCAGGCTCAGGTTCTTTATAACGTATTGTACGGACAATAACGCCAAACAAGGGGTGGTCAAAATAATGAACTTCATTGAGCCTGATTCTTTTTGAGCCTTTTAAGCGAAAACCCGTTAAGGGTAATTTCTCTATCTCGGTAAAAGGGCTAACTTCTTCACTTACAATAGATTGTTCTTGTTCTACTAGTTCTTGGTCTATTAATAGCACCTGGTTATTGTCTATTGCCGTAGGAAAAACCTCTTCCTGGATCGTTTCCAGTACCTTGGGCTCATTGGGTGGCGTTCTATAGAGTAGATCTATATCTAAATGTAAAAATCGACTTTTAAATAAATTTAAAGTACCAAATACTGCATGGTTTGGTGGTCCCATTGGTGATAACTCTATATGTACCGAATTAGGCATATCTTCGACTTCATCAAAAGGTTCAATAGGATCAAGTTGATGTATATAAAATGGCGTATCCACCACAGGCTGGTTTAGTTTTGTTTCTTCTGCGAGTAGAGCATCCAGTAAAAGTTGCTCTGATGATACGTCACCAGCCTCTTCAATATCGCTAACTGGCTGATAAAGGTTTTTAGAGGCATTATCATCGAGGTAAACAGGAATGCCAGCTTTACGGAGGGGGGCAGTTTGCCTCCATGAACGGTGCGTGAGAAGCGTGTACTTCGAGTTCTTTTTAATTTTATTGGCTAACGCCGATAAATTATTTTCACTCGGTTCAAGCGCCTCAGCATAATAAGCAGGTAATTGCTCAACATTATCAAAAAGTAGCTCACCCTGAGTGAAAACGTCTAAAACGTTATTAATTGCTGGGCTACCGGGTTTTTCTGGCCATTTCTCTACTTCTTGCAGTGTTTCATCGTTATTGGCGAAAACTATAACTTCTATTTCAAACCACCTATCTTTCTGACTCGCTCCTGCAGAGTTAAAGGGAATAAGTATAAAAAGACTACTAAAAAAAAGACATTGTAATGTCTTGCTTGATTTTTTAAGCAAATTACCCAAAATATTATCGTTAATATGTAATATCATGGAAAAAGGTAATTAATCACGTAATTTGATGTGGCAGGGTTTTGAGTGTTGAAATGCTTCAAGCGCTGTATACCTTATAAATTGATACGATATTGTAAAATAAGACAATTTAAATTGATAGCTCTCGTAAATGTTTTAGCCAATATTAGGTCGACATTAAAATTGTAAAACGTGGAACAATTAGAGTTGATCTATGTCAAGCGTTATTTTTAAAATGCTGGGCAATTTATTGTTTGGCCAGAGTTAATAGTGAGAGTTCATAAATAATGCCAGTAAAGCCAGTAATAAAAATAGGAAATCCGATTCTCAATCAAATCTCTGAGCCAGTCAGCTTTATAGACGATAAATTAAAGCAAGGGCTGATCCAGGATATGTTAGATACAATGGCTGCAGAAAATGGAGCCGGTATAGCAGCTCCACAAATTGGTGTAAATCAGCGTATTATTATTTTCGGAATTGGTAAAAACCCCCGGTATCCTGACGCTGAACCCGTGCCAACGACAATTTTGATTAACCCGGTCGTGACTCCATTAGGTGATGAAAAAAAAGACGGTTGGGAAGGTTGCTTAAGTGTTCCCGGTTATCGTGGCCTGGTTGAAAGATATACCTCTGTTCGATATACCGGTCTGAATGAAAATGGAATTCGAATAGATCGGGTGGTTAGTGACTTTCATGCGATTGTTGTACAGCACGAGGTTGATCATCTGGATGGCATTTTATATCCACAGCGGATAAAAGATATGAGTCAGTTTGGCTTGATCGAAGAACTGGAAGCGGCGGGGCGGGTACCAAAAATAAATAAAGTGGAAGCTTGAAGCCTTAATACTGTTTAATAACAAACTACCCGCATATCGGAGGAGACCGATTGGGGTAGTTGATGTTTTAGTTTCACTATACTTTGGGAGCTTCTATGCTTTTACTGTAATAGTCTGCCCTTGAAATGACACAACTTGACCCTCGCGTATTTTACAGCGTTTTCTTGTTTCGATATTGCCATCAACGGTTGCCAGACCATCATCAATCATCTTTTTTGCCTGTCCGCCGCTATTGCTTAATCCAGTTACTTTTAATAAATCATTAAGCTGTATAAATGGGTGGCCGTCCAGTTCAAATTCAATCATGTGTGTTTCCTATTCGCTAAATGTTTTTAAAAGTGATTCAATTTCATCAAATCGTTCTTCAGGTGTTTCAATGTTTTTAATGATGCGCAATTTAGTTTGTCCATCCAGTTTGTAAATGGCTGGCTTTCTTTGTATAAGCCCTATTATTCTCATGGGGTCTATGTTTGGTTTGTCGCTGAATCTGACTCGTCCGCCGCTCGCATACATGTCAATTTTTTCAATGCCTAGTGGATTTGCCAGTATCTTAAGTTCAGTAACTCGAATAAGATTTTTAAGTGGATCAGGCATCAACCCAAAACGGTCAATCATTTCTACCTGTAACTCTCGAAGTTGGTCGTTATTTTCTGAACTAGCGATACGTTTATATAAGGTCAGACGGCTGTGGACATCAGGTAAATAGCTTTCGGGAATTAAAGCGGGCACTTGCATGTCAACTTCTGCACCGTGATCCAGTGGTCTATCCAGCTGTGGTTGTTCGCCTCGTTTAAGAGCAGCAACCGCTTTCTCGAGCATTTCGGAATACAAGCTAAAGCCGATAGCATGTATTTGTCCGCTCTGTTCTTCACCCAGTAATTCACCTGCTCCGCGTATTTCAAGATCGTGGGAAGCAATCATAAATCCAGCACCTAGTTCTTCAAGTGACTCAATCGCGTCAATACGTTTCTTTGCATCGTCGGTCATCAGGTTTTGTGGCGGTGTAAATAAATAAGCGTATGCACGATGATGAGAACGTCCAACGCGTCCGCGTAGCTGGTGTAATTGCGCTAGGCCTAGTTTGTCAGCCCGGTTAATGATGATGGTATTTGCGGTGGGTACGTCTATGCCACTTTCTACAATCGTTGTGCAAACGAGAATGTTAAATCGGCGATGATAGAAGTCGAACATGATTTGTTCTAATTGTTTCTCTGGCATTTGACCGTGTGCGATTTCTACCTCGGCTTCGGGTATGAGCTCGTGTAATTCCCTGGCAATGCGTTCAATGGTGGCAACATCATTGTGAAGAAAATAAACCTGTCCTCCGCGTTTTATTTCTCGCTGGCAAGCTTCGCGTAAAGTTGTATTGTCCCACTGACTAACAAATGTTTTTACCGCTAACCGATGCTCCGGTGGCGTTGATATTATGGAAAGATCTCGTAAACCGGCTAGTGACATATTTAATGTTCGCGGAATAGGTGTTGCTGTTAGTGTTAATAAATCAATATTGGATGCAACCGCTTTTATTTTTTCTTTTTGTCTAACGCCAAATCGATGCTCTTCGTCGACTATCATTAACCCAATGTTTTTATATTTAATGCTATCGTTTAAAAGTTTATGTGTACCGATAACAATATCGATTTTTCCATTTTTAATATCGACAATGGCTGCATCAGTTTGTTTTTTTGTTTTGAAACGTGACAATACTTCAATACGGAGTGGCCATTTTGAAAAACGATCGACAAAATTTTGATAGTGTTGTTGCGCCAGTAGGGTGGTGGGAACTAGTACGGCTACCTGTTTATTGTCATTTGCGGCTATAAACGCGGCGCGCATGGCAACCTCCGTTTTGCCGAATCCTACATCACCGCAGACGACGCGATCCATGGGACGTTCTTTTTGCAAATCCTCGTATACATGTTCAATCGCATTTTGTTGGTCAGGTGTTTCTTCAAATGGAAAAGCGTTGGAGAACTGCTGGTATTCGTCATCGTTAATTTTGAAAGCATATCCGCGAGATGCTTCTCTTTGCGCAAAAACTTCAAGTAACTCAGCGGCAACATCGTGGATGCGTTCGGTGGCTTTCTTTCTGGCCCTTTCCCATTGATCCGTACCCAGTTTGTGTAACGGTGCTTTTTCAGGTGCTGAACCAGTATAGCGGGAAATTAAATGTAACGATGAGACGGGCACGTAAAGCTTATCGCCATCTGCGTATTCCAGTGTGAGAAACTCTGACTCAAATCCACCCACATTTAACATTTGTAAACCAAGATATCGACCAACACCTAAATCCTGATGCACAACCGGTGAGCCGACGCTGAGCTCAGTGAGGTTTTTAATAATTGCATCGTTATCTTTATTCGCTGCTTTTCGACGCCGTCGTTGCTGAACTCGTTCTCCGAATAATTGTGATTCGGTGATAAGTGCAATATCGGGATCTGTGAGTATCACGCCATCATCCAGCGTGGCGATGGCAATTCCCAATTTTGTATCGCTAT